>JBEVKO010000139.1:0-10916 GCA_040509705.1 Beijerinckiaceae bacterium | reverse complement strand
CCCTTTCCGACAATCGAATTGCAGGATCAAACATGAGAACCGGCGGCCAACTCATCGTCGATTGCCTGACGGCGCAGGGCGTCGAGCATGTGTTTTGCGTGCCGGGCGAAAGCTATCTCGCCGTGCTCGACGCGCTGCATGACGCATCGATCAACGTTACGGTCTGCCGCCACGAAAGCGGCGCAACGATGATGGCGGACGCATCGGCGCGGCTGACGGGCAGGCCCGGCGTCGCCATGGTGACCCGCGGCCCGGGCGCGACCAATGCGTCTGCGGGAATTCACATCGCCGAGCATGATTCGGTCCCGCTGATCCTATTGGTAGGACAGATCGACAGCGCGATGCGGCACCGCGGCGCGTTTCAGGAGATGGATTACCGCGCCTTCTTCGGTTCGACCGCAAAATGGGTGGTCGAACTCGATGATGCGGCGCGCATTCCCGAACTTCTGTCCCGCGCCTTTCATGTCGCGATGCAGGGACGGCCCGGTCCCGTCGTCGTCGCGCTTCCCGAGGACGTGCTGCTGCAAGTTGCGGAAACCGTTGCGCTGCGGCCTGTCGAAGCGATCCCGACCTGGCCGGGCCTTGCCCAGATGGCCGATCTGCAAAAAATGTTGTGGGCGGCGAAGCGCCCGATCGCGATCCTTGGCGGATCAGGCTGGACGGAGAAGGCGTGCGCCTCCTTCACGCGCTTCGCCGAGCGCTTCGAGCTTCCCGTCGCATGCTCGTTCCGCCGCCAGATGTTGTTTTCCGGCGATCATCCGAACTACGCCGGCGAGATCGGCATCGCGCCGAATCCGAAGCTGAAGGCGCGCATCGACGATGCAGATCTCGTCATGCTGATCGGCGGCCGGATGGCCGAAATGCCATCGCAATCCTACACGCTGTTCGGAATTCCGTATCCCAAGCAGCAGTTCGTGCATGTCCATGCGGACGATGCTGAACTCGGCCGCGTCTACCATCCGACATTGGGCGTCCATGCTTCGCCGGCCGCATTCGCCGCATCGCTGGAAAGCCTGCAACCGCCGCAGCGCATTGCATGGGCGCAGCAGACGGCCGAAGCGCGCGCCGATTATCTCGCCTGGAACGAGGCGTCGCCGGCCATTCCCGGCGCGCTGCAGATGGGAGAATGCATGGCGTTCCTGCGCGCGCGCCTTCCCGCCGATGCGATCGTCACCAACGGCGCCGGAAACTACGCGACATGGCCGGCGCGCTTTCTCAAATATCGCTCCTTCGGATCACAACTTGCACCGTGCTCGGGGTCGATGGGCTATGGCGCGCCAGGCGCGGTCGGCGCAAAGCGCGTCCAGCCGCATCGCATGGTCGTCTGCTTCGCCGGCGATGGCTGCTTCCTGATGACCGGGCAGGAATTCGCAACGGCGGTTCAGTACGATCTTCCCGTCATCTTCGTCGTCGTCGACAACGGGATGTACGGGACCATCAGGATGCATCAGGAGCGCGAATTTCCCGGCCGCGTTTCGGCGACGATGCTGAAGAATCCGGATTTCTCCGCCTATGCTCGCGCCTTCGGCGGTCATGGAGAAACGGTTCGCACGACCGCAGAGTTCGCGCCGGCGTTCGAGCGCGCGGTCGCGTCAAACAAGCCGGCGATCCTGCACTGCTTCCTCGATCCCGAGGCGATCACGCCGGGAACGACGCTGACGAAAATGCGCGAGACGGCGTTGGCCGCCCAGAAATGAGGCGGCCTACGCCGGCTTGGGCCTCACGCCATCGAAGGTCGAGCGGATCGCCTGCGCAAGCATGATGTAAGACCAGCCCTGGAAGATCAGCTCGATCGCAAGGAAGGTTCCGAGCACCCATCCGCTGGAGGTGGGCCATTGGTAGAGGATCATGGCGCCGAGCAAGAGCGACAGGAGGCCGGAAACGAGCACCCAGACCCAGGCGTTCATTGGCCTCATCTGGAAAGCCATGATGATGCGCAGCACCCCGGTCGCAACGAGCGCGGCGCCGACCATGAGGGTGAGGGTGGCGACGGCGGCGATCGGAAAGAGGAAGACAAGCACGCCCGTCAGAACATAGAGAGCGCCGACGACGAGCATCAGAATGCGGCTCTTCCAGCCCTCCCGCCGGAACGAGTCGGCAAGCAGCACGCCGCCGCCGATCAGCATCATCGCGCCGAAGGAGAAGGCGCTGGCAAGGCTGAACAATGCGCTGGCGATGAGCCCGAAGGTCCCGAGCAGCACGAGAACGACGCCGGCGCCCATGAGCCAGCCCCAATTCTTGCGCAGCGGGACAAGATGCGTAGCGAGCGAACGCGGTGCGGTCGGTGCGTCAGTCATGGCGAACCTCCAGTTGCGGCGCCTCCTTATTGCTCCAATTTCGCAAATGGTCCACCCAGGCAGGCTGGAATCGGCGCCACGCATGGACAACTGCCGCGGCATGGCTCAATTTGAAGCATGAGCGCAGACGATTCAGTTCTTTTCACCCCGCCTTGCGATCTTCATGCGCCCTTCGAGACGACGCTTCCCCTGGTTTTCAGTTCGCCTCACTCCGGGCGCACCTATCCGCTGTCCTTCGTCGAACAGTCGCGGCTCGATGCGCGCAGTTTGCGCAGATCCGAGGACGCGTTCGTCGACGAGTTGTTCAAGCCCGTCGTCGCTCTCGGCGCGCCGCTACTCGCCGCGCGCTTTCCTCGCGCCTATCTCGATCTCAATCGCGAGCCCTACGAACTCGATCCGCAAATGTTCGACGGCCGACTTCCGCCTTTCGCCAATACGCGCTCGATGAGAGTGGCCGGTGGACTTGGAACCATCCCGCGGGTGGTGGGCGAATCTCAGGAAATCTATGCGCGGCGGCTGCCCGCTGAAGTGGCGACGAACCGCGTCGAAGCGCTCTACAAACCCTATCATTCAGCGCTGCGCCGCCTCGTCGATCAGGCCCACGCCGCCTTCGGCTTCGCCATACTGATCGACTGCCATTCCATGCCTTCGTCCAGCTTCAGCAAGGATGAGCCGGCGCGAGCCGACATCGTCCTTGGCGACCGGTACGGGACGAGTTGTTCGGGATTGATCACCGAAGCGCTCGAAGGCGAACTGCGGGCGCGCGGCCTGAGCATCCTGCGCAACAAGCCTTATGCCGGCGGCTTCATCACCGAGCATTACGGGCGGCCGGCGCGCGACCGTCACGCGATCCAGATCGAGATCAATCGCGCCCTCTACATGGACGAACGGACGCTCACGCCTACCTCGGGCTTCGCGCCGCTCGCCGCAGCGCTGGCCGACTCGATGCGGACTTTCGGCGAATCGCCCTTGTCCTATCTCGCCGGCGGCCGCCTCGCGGCTGAATAGCCGCCCCATCCCCGCCCCAACCGCCAAAGAAAAAGGCCGCCCGTTTGCACGAGCGGCCAAGTGTAGGGAGGAAACGCCCAAGGAGGGCAGCAACACAAACCGTGTTGCGTTGCAATAATATGCGGGTGCACCGCACAAATATCAAGTCCCCGACCCGCATAAATTGCGGGCGGCGAGACGATTGGGAACGCCGTCGGATTTAATAAATATTCCAATCACTTAATCACTGTTCAGGTCCGGAATAATCGTAACGCCCTTTTGGCGGCGCCGTCGGCGACAATTTGCCCAAACCGATTTGGTCAGCTGATTGCCGTTCCGCCTGCCCACGATGCTCCTTCACGAAAGCCCAGCGAACCGGACTGTTCCCGGTAATCAACTGGGCCTAAAGGAACCTCGCGACTTGAGATCCCCATGCGTCCCATCCCCATTGATCTTGATCAGTTTCTTCATCGTCTTGCCGACGCGTCTGGCACAGCGATCATGCCCTTCTTCCGCACCAGCTTCACCGCCCACGATAAGTCGCAGGGTGGCGCCTTCGATCCTGTAACGGAGGCCGACAAGGCTGCCGAAGTCGTGATCCGCCGCATGATCCGGGATGCGTTCCCGACGCATGGCGTTCACGGCGAAGAATTCGATGATGAGAAGGGCTCATCCGAGTTCCGATGGATCGTCGATCCGATTGACGGAACGAAAGCCTTCATCTCCGGGCTGCCTACTTGGGGCACGCTGATCGGTCTCACGCGGGGCGGTGCGCCGGCGCTCGGCATGATGAACCAGCCGTTCACGCGAGAGCGTTTCTGGGGCGACGGCGGCAAGGCGCTTTGGCGCGGACCCAGCGGCGAGCGGCCCATCCGCGTACGCGCGTGCACGTCGCTCGCGGCGGCGACGCTGATGACGACGACGCCTTCCATGTTCAAGAACGACAGCGGCGAACGCTACCGCGCGCTCGAGAATGAGGTGCGGTTTCCGCGCTATGGCTGCGACTGCTACGCCTACTGCATGCTCGCGGCTGGCCATGTCGATCTGGTCGTTGAGACCGAGCTCAAGGAAGTCGACATCGTGCCGCTTGTCCCGATCATCGAAGGAGCAGGCGGCGTCATCACGACATGGAGCGGCGAACCAGTCACGACCGGCGGCGCGGTCGTCGTCGCCGGCGACCGGCGCGCGCATGAGGCGGCGTTGAGAATTCTGGGTGGATGAGGCTCGACTAACTCCGCGGTTCCGATGCGAGTTCCGCCGGCGCCTTTCCTGAAACAAAGGCGTCGAACCCCGCAAAAACCTGCGCGCGAACCGCATCTGTCTCCATCAGCAGTTCATGGCGCGCGTTTGCGAATGTGACGCCGCCGCCTTCGCCTAGGCGCGACGCGAACAGTTCGCCGGCAGGCGTCGAGACCACGCGCTCATCGCCCGCGCAGAGGACGAGCGTCGGAGTTCGGATCACGCCGGCGTAAGAGCTTTGCGACATCTCGGCCATGCGCGTGAACGCGGCCCGCGTCCAGCCGATGGTCGGATCGCCGATCGCGAGGTCTGGAAATTGGGACGCGAAGCCTGAGTTGCGGGCGTAGCGCGCCGCGTCGGCAGTAAGCGGATTTCCCGGATACGGTTTGGTCGCGATCGAGACCGGGCCGCCGCCGGGAATATAGCGACCGCCCAGTCCAACGCGGCGCAGCATCCGCGACAGCCACAGCACGCCGGCCGGATTGGCGATGCGGTGGATTGCGAGCATCGGCGCGATCGCAATGAGCCGCTTGACGGGCAGCGCCCCACGATGCGCAACCGACAACGCAACGCACGCGCCCATCGAATGGGCGAGGCAGAACCAGGGCTGCTCACAGCGCGCCGCGAGTTCGCTTTCCAGCACGGCTCGCAGATCTGCTTCATAGTCGGCGAAGTCGCCGACATGGCCCTTGCGGCGATCAGCCAGCAGACGGTCCGATCCTCCCTGACCGCGCCAGTCGAATGTGAGGACGGAAAAGCCGCGCGCGCGCAGATCCGAAACTGTCTCGAAATATTTCTCGATCATCTCGGCGCGACCCTGCAGCAGCAGCACCGACCCTGCTGCAGGAGCGGCCGTCGCGGGCCAGAAGGCGCAGCGCAGCCGGACGCCGTCTTGCGCGCGGACGGTGAATGTCTCAGCGCCCTCGGGGATAGGATTGTCCGGTCTGGCGAAAAGGTCCAAGGGCGCTCGCAGCGGGAAAGACGTTCCTCGCCCGGCTTAGCCGATCATCCCCTCATCGGCCATTGCGCCTGCGCTGGCGGTGCGCCCAGTCCCCAAAAAGTCGTTCGGCGCCCTTGAAGCCCGGATTCGAGTCCCTACCTCATGAGAGCGCCGGCCCGAAGGCGGCGCACACATGAAACAGCGACTCCGCCCTTTCGGGGAGTCCACGCATCTCGCTTCGCGAAGGAGAAAACCATGCGTACATTTGACTTGTCCCCCCTGTACCGCTCCACCGTCGGCTTCGACCGAATGTTTTCCCTGCTCGACCAGGCGACCGGCGGCGAACAGGTCCAGACCTATCCGCCCTACAACATCGAGCGCACCGCTGAGAACGCCTACCGCATTACGATCGCGGTCGCAGGCTTCGGCGAGGCCGATCTCAGCGTCGAGATCAAGGAAAATGCGCTGACCGTGAAGGGCGAGAAGAAGGTCGAAGAGAAGACCTCTTCTGAACTGCTCTACCAGGGCATCGCCGGCCGCGCGTTCGAGCGTCGCTTCCAGCTCGCCGACTACGTGCAGGTCCAGGGCGCGAAGCTCGAGAACGGCCTGCTTCACGTCGATCTCGTCCGCGAGATTCCGGAAGCCAAGAAGCCGCGCCAGATCGCCATCAACGGCAAGGCGCAGATTGAACAGAAGCTCGCCGCGTAACCTCCCGCAGGCGCAGTCTCACGAGAGCCCGTCCCGCAAGGGGCGGGTTTTTTTGCGCTAATGTCGGAAAATAAACTTTACAATCGGAATAAAATCATAAATTCTTATGCTGTGTTTATTGGATTCCTTATGGAGGCCGATATGTTGCGACAGAATTTCTTACTCGATTATCGAGACTACAGAACACAGGACCGTGACGCTCTCGGTCGATGGACCGACATGGGCCTTGGTCGAGGCGGTGGGGCGGAGGCGGAGGCGGCCGAAAGGGATCGAAACGCATCTGTCCCTTACTCGTCTCGATCGACGGGATCGTCTGCCTTTACAAATGCCCCAACGGCTCCATTCGGCGCTTCAACGCTATGCCGGGAACGTGCCCGAATTCCATCTTCGGGTTCGAAGGAGATGGACTATGACGCCGCAAGTCCTCATGAATAAGTCCGCCGTCGCGATGATTGACGGAGCAATTCGCGAGCTTGAGAAGCATCGGGGTGACCGGAATTTCTTTCTTAGCCTGATCTGGCACACGAACATGGAAGGCGACTTGGGTTCGCGTCGTCTGGGCTTGGGTGTCTACGACTCCGATCGCGACGTTGCCGGCCTTCACCTCATCGCGACGGTCAACGGCGTCAAGGTATACTGCCAGCTTCCCGAAGCGGAGACGGCGTCAACGCTTCGGATCAGTGGTGATGGGAAATCGATGTACGCGATGTCCACGTAGCGCATTCAGCGAGGCGCGGATGGTTGTAGGCTCCATTCAGTAACGCCGCGTTCTTGCACGTCGACTTCTCGCTACCTACCGCCGGCTCCAGCAGCAAAGCGTGCGGCAGCGCTACGAAGATCAGGATGGCGCCATAAATCCACCAGAGGGCGAAGTTCTCTCCTTTTCGGCTGGCGATATAGGCCGGCAGCAGCCCGACAAGGGCGAGTGAGAACACAATGTGCATGGAAGCCTCAAATTGATTTCAATCAAAAGTTGCTCGTCAACGCTCTCGCGGACACCGGCTCCGAAGAGACTTACGGTATCGGCGCCCGCGCTACAGGCGCGTGAATCAGGCGCCGAAGACGATGAAGTCGTTGATGCGGCGCTTCGCGCCCGAACTATGGGCGGCGATTCGCGCCACTCCTGCCCATCATGTTGAGCCTCGCGATGCGTCGCCTCCACGCCTCCTCGCTGCCCGGCTTCGGCTCCAATCTGATGGCGTGCGGCAGAGCTATGAAGATTAGTATCGTGCCATAGAACCACCAGAGGAAAACGTTCTCGCCTTTTCGGCCAGCGATATGGGCCGGAACCAGCCCGACAAAGGCGAGCAACCATAAAAAAATGTGCATGGGGCCTCGAACTGTCTTCAATCAATAGGTTAGAATCGCGGGCGACCCTCGCCCCACATTGAAAATCATTGCAATACGGTCTGACAATCCAAATGCGCTTATATGCAGTTCCGCTTTAAGTTTCAATTACCTCGCATTCCGTCTCGCCAGCTTCTCCTCCCATTTCAGCGCCTGCCTCACGATCGTTTCGAGATCGTCGAACTCCGGCGTCCAGCCCAGCTTCTCGCGGATGCGGTCGGCCTTGGCGGTGAGCGCCGCCGGATCGCCGGCGCGCCGCCCTGACATCCTCACTGTAAAGTCAGCGCCCGAAACCTTCTTCATGACGTCGATCACTTGCAGCACCGAATAGCCCGATCCGTAGCCGCAGTTGCAGGTCAGACTTTCTCCGCCGGCGCGCAGATGCTTGAGCGCCGCCATATGCGCGCGCACGAGATCAGTGACCTGCACATAGTCGCGCACGCCGGATCCGTCAGGCGTCGGAAAGTCGGTTCCAAAGACTTCCATGAACGGGCGACGCCCGAGCGCCGCCTGCGCCGCGACTTTGATGAGATGCGTGGCGTTCGGGCTCGACTGCCCAGTGCGTCCCTTAGGATCGGCCCCCGAGACGTTGAAATAGCGCAGGATGACATGGGAGAGATCATGCGCTGCGCTGACATCGCGCAGAATCATCTCCGTCATCATCTTGGAGCGGCCATAAGGATTGATCGGCGCAAGCGGCAAGTCTTCCGGGATCGGATTGGTCGCCGGCTCGCCATAGACCGCCGCGGTGGATGAGAAGATGAAATGCTTCACCTTCGATTTCACAGCGCTCTCGATCAGGGCCCGCGCCTTGACCGTATTGTTGAGATAGTAGCCGAGCGGATCGGCGACGGAATCCGGCACGACGATCTTGGCGGCGAAATGCGCAATCGCATCGACGCCATGCTCGCGGATCGTCCGCTCGACCAGCGCCTGGTCGCCCATGTCTCCCTGCACCAGCTTCGCTTCGGGCGGCACGGCCCACCAGAAGCCGGCAGACATGTCGTCGAGCACGACGACGTCCTCGCCGGCGTCGATCAGCTCATTCGCCATGTGGCTGCCGATATAGCCGGCGCCCCCTGTCACAAGCACCGCCATCGCTGTCTCCCGTTCATGGCGCCTTCAATCCCCACGCTCTACATGGGCGCCGAACCTTGACGAGGGGTCAACCGGACGCATCCGCCTTGATCCGAGCCCGCATATGGTTCACGGCTCCTTATCCTCCTTTGAACGATCCCACGGACTTTTCATGCCCAACAAGATCCGAAAGGCTGTCTTCCCCGTCGCCGGTCTCGGCACGCGCTTTCTGCCCGCCACCAAGGCGGTGCCGAAGGAGATGCTGACCGTGGTCGACCGCCCGGTCATCCAGCATGTGGTGGATGAGGCGCGCGCCGCGGGCATCGAGCATTTCATCTTCGTCACCGGCCGCAACAAGCATGTGATCGAGGATCATTTCGACATCCAGTACGAACTCGACCGCACGCTCGCCGAGCGCGGCAAGACGAAGGAGCAGAAGGCGCTTGCCGATATTCTGCCTGCCGCGGGGACGGCGAGCTTCACGCGCCAGCAGGCGCCGCTCGGCCTGGGCCACGCGGTTTGGTGCGCGCGCGACATCGTCGGCGATGAGCCGTTCGCGCTCCTCCTGCCGGACATGCTGCACAAAGGCGCGACACCCTGCATGAAGGAGATGATCGACGCCTACGCGCAGCATGGCGGCAATCACATCGCGGTTTCCCCGGTGCCCGAGGACCAGACGCATCAGTATGGCATCGTCGGCGTCAGCGATCGTGCGGCGAAAGTGTCGGAGATCGTGTCGATGGTCGAAAAGCCGAAGCCGGGGACCGCGCCGTCCAATCTGCACATCACCGGCCGCTACATCCTGCAGCCGACGGTGTTCGATCTTCTTTCAAGGCAGGAGAAGGGGGCCGGCGGGGAGATCCAGATCACAGACGCCATGGTGACGCTGGCGAAGAGCGAGAAATTCTACGCCGTCCGCTTCGACGGCGAAATCTACGACACTGGCTCGAAGCTCGGCTTTCTCGCCGCCAATGTCGCCTACGCGTTGAGCGATCCGACGCTCAAGGACGCGTTTCGCGCCGAGGCGAAGCGGCTGCTCGGCTGAGCGGCCGCTTCCGGCCTCACGCCGCGCGGATGCTCGATGCGTAAAGGCGCGATATCGCGCCGATGCTGGCGACTGTCGCGGCGCCCGAGACGAGGGCGCCGATGATCACCAGGATGAGCCCCAGCGGGCCGCCGATATTGGCGAGCGCTCCGATCATCACGCCCGGCAAGGTAAAGGCGATGAGCACGCAGAGGATCGTCGTCCAGTAGGGGCGCGTGCGCTGGAACAGAGTCGACAGCGGCGTCTTGTCGTTGAGCGCGAAGGCGGGGAGAAGCGCTGCGATGTAAGCGATGATCGCCGCATAGATGGCGAGCGCGATCATGGCGAAGATGAGCGCGCCTATCCAGCCGCCGGCCAATATCACAGTGAGCGGGACAGCGAGGATCATCAGGAAGATGCTGGCGAGAATGGCGACGCCGACCAGCTTGAGGGCGGACATGAGGTCGCTGTCGGCATAGCCGAACGAGCCGGTGACGGATTCGCGCGACGCCATGAGGCTGAGGAAGATGATCCCGATGGCGCAGGCGAGGGCGAGAAGACCGCCTATGTTAGGCCCCAGCAGCGGCTGAAAGATCAGCGCTCCGATCATCGCGGCGATCAGGGGAATTGTCGCCTTGGCCGACTTCACATAGTCGACGCCGGAATTGATGAGATCGCCGATGTTTGGCCGCGTCTGGCCCGCCCGCATGTCCGTCATGATTCGCCTCCCCGCGAATCCGCAGTCTTGTGCAAGGCTGCCCCCGGGGCAAGGGCCGGTGCGCCTTAGCGCTGCAACCGCAGCCCGACCATGAACATGTTCGCGGTGTAGTCAGCCGCTGGATTCGTGGACTTGAAACGATCGTGGGCGTAGCTCGCATGCACGACGACTGTACGGCTGAGTTTGTAATCGAGCCTCACGGTTCCCGTGATGGTGTCCTCAACGAGCGGAATCCCCTTATAGTCGGCGCGCTGGAAAGACCCGGCGCCGGTCAGCGTCAGGTTGCGCAGAAAAGCATGCGCAATCTCGACGGTTCCCTTGTGCGCGAGCACGCCCGAAACGCCCGGCGTGGTCGATTCATCGACCGACGTCTGGGCGCGGAGGCCGATCGTCGTCAGCGGCGTCGCCGACCAGATGAGCGAGACGTCGCCTACCGCGCCGCGCAGTTCCGCGAGGCGCGGATCTTCGTAGCGGCGTCCGGTGTAGCCGCCGGCGATTTGGCCGACCAGCGTGCGGTTGAAATCGAGCGTCGTTCCGACCCGCCCCGTCAGGCCGGTCGAGTTGCGCGCAAAACCTGAA
>JBEVKO010000138.1:0-4326 GCA_040509705.1 Beijerinckiaceae bacterium | reverse complement strand
CCCGAGCGAAGGAGCCTGAGCCATGAGCGCTGCGCGTCGTCCATTCTTCCGTCGCAGGAAATCCTGCCCGTTCTCCGGCCCCAACGCCCCGGTCATCGACTACAAGGATGTCCGTCTTCTCTCCCGCTACATCTCCGAGCGTGGAAAGATCGTTCCGTCCCGCATCACCGCGGTGTCGGCCAAGAAGCAGCGCGAGCTCGCCCAGGCGATCAAGCGCGCCCGCTTCCTCGGGCTTCTCCCCTACGTCATTCGATAAGCCATCGCGGGGCGCGCGCGGTAACGCGCCCCGTCTTTCATCCGTTGGCCCGGACGCTTCGATCCTGGCCTAACCACGCATCGGCGGCGGGACAGCGACATGACAAGCATCATCAGCATCGGCGTCGGAGCCGGGGTCGCGTCGGCCGTGCTGGCGCTCGTCCTGTCGACGGGGAGCCTGCTTGCGCTGGTGCTTTTCTTTCTTGCGCCGCTGCCCATCGCCATCGCCGCTCTCGGCTGGAACCACAAGGCGGGACTCGTCGGCGCCTTGGTCGCATCGATCCTTCTGGCGTTCATCGTCCATCCGCGCATGGGCCTCGTGCTCGGCCTGAGCACCTTTGCGCCGGCCTGGCTCTTCTCGTTCCTTGCGCTGCTCGCGCGCCCGGCGCCGCCGCCGTCGCAAGGCGAGGAATGGTATCCGACTGGACGCGTGCTCGCCTGGGTCGCGGGCGTCGTCGCGGTCATCACTGTCGCCGGCATCGCGTCGATCTCGATGGACTACGCGGCCTACGCGCGCGCCTTCCAGCCAGCGATCGAACTGCTCGAACGCATCAATCCTGAATTCTTCTCGAGCATTCCTCTCGAGCAGCGCGCCGATGCGAGGGCCGACCTCGCGCGCATGGCCGCCGCGATCGCGCCGCCGATCAGCGCCGCCGTCAGCGTCCTGATCACCAGCGCCCTTCTCGTTCTTGCAGGGCGGCTCGTCTTTGCCTCGGGGCGCCTGCCCCGCCCCTGGCCGCATCTGCCGGGCGTCGTTCTGCCCAAGGCTTTGCTGCCGATTCTCGCGGCCTCATTCGCCGGCTCTTTCATGGATGGCTTCGCGGGCCTCGTGATCCGCACGCTCTTCGCCGCGCTGGCCGCAGCCTATGCGCTGCAGGGTCTCGCCGTCATTCACGCATTGACGGCCGGCCGCTTCGGACGCGGGATTATGCTGGCGCTCACCTACATGCTCGCGATCGCCGGCTGGCCGCTGGCGCTCATCGCGCTCACCGGCGTCGCCGATGCGTTGCTCAACATCCGCGCGCGGCGCGGGCTGACGCCGCTGCAAGGAACCTGATTTTCACTTCATCCCAGACGAAAGGAACCATCATGGAAATCATTCTCCTCGAACGTGTCGCCAAGCTTGGCCAGATGGGCGAAGTCGTCCGCGTCAAGGACGGGTTTGCGCGCAATTTCCTGCTGCCGCGCGGCAAGGCGCTGCGCGCCACCGAATTGAACCGCAAGCAGTTCGAAACGCAGCGCGTCCAGCTCGAGACGCGCAATCTCGAGCGCAAGAAGGAAGCGGACGCTGTCGCCGACAAGCTCAACGGAAAGTCGTTCGTCGTGCTGCGCCAGGCCGGCGAGTCCGGAGTGCTCTATGGCTCGGTCAGCCCGCGCGACATTGCGGAAGCGATCAGCGCCGGCGGCTTCTCGATCGATCGCGATCAGGTCGCCCTCAACGCGCCCATCAAGAGCCTCGGTCTGCATCAGGCGCCGATCTCGCTGCATCCGGAAGTCGAAGCGATCGTGACGATCAACGTCGCCCGTTCGGCCGACGAGGCAGAGCGTCAGTCGCGCGGCGAGACCGTCACGGTTCGCGAAGAGACGAACCTCGACGACCTCGGACTGGAAGTCGGCGCCGCCCTCGCCGACGCCGCGCCCGACCAGGAATAATCGACGCCAAAGCATTTCCGGGCCGGAACGGCCCGGAAATGCTTAACGTTTCATCGCCCAGGCGCCCTTTGCTAACTCCCCGTTAACCATAACCGGCTCAGGTTAACGTCGCCTAAGCAGTCAGGCGGAAGCGATTCGTGTCCCTGTGAAAAAATGCATGCGCAGCAGGCCGAATCTCTCCATAGCTGACAATGACTTGGGTACGGCGGACTGGAGGGTGCTGCGCCATGAGAGTCATCTCTCTTACGACTCAGAAGGGTGGTTCGGGTAAGAGTACGCTAGCGTCATCGCTCGCAGTTGCGGCGCATGAGGCTGGCGAGAAGGTGTTTATCATTGACATGGATCCGCAGGCTTCGCTGACCCGTTGGTCGAAGGAGCGTGGTCGGACCGACAAGTCGATCGGCGTCGAATCCATCGCGCCCAGCAGGCTTGCTGTTGCGCTTTCGGCTCTCGCCAAGAGCGGCGTCACGCTGACGATCATCGACACGCCCGGCGCCGATGGGGCCGCCGCCGAGGCCGCGATCAAGCATTCCGATCTCTGCATCATTCCGGCGCGTCCCAACGCGTTTGATCTCTGGGCGAGCGAGACGACTCGGCGCGCGGTTCGCAGCTTGCGCCGCGAATACGTGTTCCTGCTCAATCAATGCCCGGCCCAGACCACAAGCGCGCGCGTCAGCGAAGGCATCGACGCCCTTGAGGAGATGGGTGGATTGCTGAGCCCGCTGATCACGGCGCGCGTCGACTATCCGGACGCAGCGCGACTCGGCCTCGGCGTCACCGAATATGCGCCGTCAGGCGAGGCGGCCCAGGAAATCCGAAAGCTCTTCGCTTCGATCCGGCGCCGGATCGGCAAACCGCCGGTGGCTGCGCGCAAGGCCGCGTAGATCAAGCCATAGCCTTCACATTCACCCGTGCGGCCTCCGGGTCGCGCGGGTGAACGCTGTCGCAGCTCAGGCGTCACCAGCTTGAGGCCGTCGCCAGATTGTCAGCGTGACGTCCGCGTCCCCATCGATCAATTCCGCTTCGCCGGCCGAAAAGCCGTTGCGCGTCAGAATGTCGTCCACCCGCTCGCCACTCTCGACCGCGGCGAACAATCCTCGGCCGCCCGGCAGAAGCGCCTGCCGCGCGCGTGAAAGATGAAACCTCGTCAGCCCGTGATCGAGAAAATAGTCGAAGGCTTTCTGGCCGCCGGGAACTCCGACGCGCCCTCCCCCAGGCATCAATTCGCGCGCCAGGTCGCGCCACGCGACATCGGCCGGATTCCACCAGATCGCATCGGCGCGCCGCTCGACGCCCCTCGCCCTTGACGTCATGACGACGCGCTTGCGCTTGCGAAGATTTGGCGCAGCTTCGTGGCTCGCGCGACCGAGCACTGTGTAGTCGCAACGATCGAGCTCGGCCTGGAAATAGAGCCAGTCGGCTTCGCAGACGAGCGAATCCGGAAGCTTGCCGGCCTCATCCGCAATGCGGTCGTCGGCGCTGACGATGGCGTAGGCGCGGATGTCGATCATGGCGCGGTCCGGACCTTCGCGCCGGTTGGACCTCCGCGCAACTATTCATCTTGCAGGCCGCGAGTAGTTGCCGGCCAAGGGCCCGGGGGAAGCGCCCCGATCGCGCTTCAACGCGCCCGTCTCACTTCTCCCACCACCGCTCCACGACCGGATAGCGGCCCGCGTTCCTTTCGATCACCTCGCCAAGCGAAAACAACGTCGCTTCATCGAAAGGACGCCCGATGAGCTGCAAACCCAGGGGCAGGCCCTGCCTGTCGACGCCGGCGGGAACCGCAATGCCCGGGAGTCCCGCCATATTCACGGTCACGGTGAAGACGTCGTTCAGATACATCTCAACCGGATCGGCCTTCAGCTTTTCGCCGATGCCGAACGCCGCCGATGGCGTCGCCGGCGTGAGAATGGCGTTGACGCCCTGATCGAACACGGTTTCGAAATCGCGCTTGATCAGGGTGCGGACCTTTTGCGCGCGCAGATAATACGCGTCATAATATCCCGCTGAAAGAACATAGGCGCCGATCATGATGCGCCGCTTCACTTCGCGGCCGAATCCTTCGGCGCGCGTATTTTCATACATCCCCGTGATGTCGCGTCCGGGAACCCGCAGGCCGTAGCGCACGCCGTCGTAGCGCGCGAGATTGGACGAGCACTCCGCCGGCGCCACGATGTAATAGGCCGGCAGCGCGTATTTGGTGTGCGGCAGCGAGACCTCGACGATGGTGGCGCCCGCCGCCTTCATCATCTCCACGCCCTTGTCCCACAGCGCGGTGATCTCGGGCGAGGTGCCGTCGACGCGATATTCCTTCGGGATGCCGATGCGCAGGCCCTTGATCGGCTTGCCGATGATGGCTTCGTAATCCGGCACCGGATGATCGACCGAGGTCGTGTCCCTGGGATCGACGCTCGCCAT
>JBEVKO010000137.1:0-3368 GCA_040509705.1 Beijerinckiaceae bacterium | reverse complement strand
CAAAGGCGTTTGCGAGCGCAGTGCCCCAGGCACCTGCGCCGACGACGGCGATCGAACTGAAATGCGTCACGCCTTCGCGCCGAGACGTCCGCCGCCATAGGCCGGCGGACTCGACGCATCGAGCGGCCAGCGTGGCCGCGGACTGACGTCGAACGAATCAGTCATTCCCAGCGTCAGACGCTCGATTCCGGCCCAAGCGATCATGGCGCCGTTGTCGGTGCACAGCGCCGGCGGAGGCGCGATCAGCTTCAGTCCCACTTCGCTTGAAAGCCGCGCGAGCGCGGATCGTATCGCCTCGTTCGCGCCGACGCCGCCGGCGACCACGAGGGCCCGCGGGGGTTCGCCCGCTGCGTCACGAAATCCGCGCAGCGCAACGCGGACGCGATCGACGACGACATCGACGATCGCCGCCTGAAACGAGGCGCAGAGATCCGCCACATCGGCGTTGTTGAGCGGCGCGCGCTTTTCGGCCTCCATCCGCACCGCGGTCTTCAGCCCGGAAAGCGAGAAGTCAGGCGTCGGCCGCGCTAGCATCGGTCGGGGCAGCGCGATGCGCTCCGGATCGCCGCGCCGCGCTTCGCGCTCCACCGCGGGTCCGCCCGGATATGGCAGTCCGAGCAGCTTCGCGACCTTGTCGAAGGCTTCGCCGATCGCATCGTCGATCGTCGTGCCGAGACGGCGATAGTCGCCGACGCCGCGCACGGCGAGAAGCTGCGTATGGCCGCCGGAGACGAGCAAAAGAAGATAGGGAAAAGGCAGCGCGTCAGTCAGGCGCGGCGTCAGCGCGTGGGCCTCGAGATGATTGACGGCGATGAACGGCTTGCCCGTCGCCAGCGCCAGCATCTTGCCGGTCGTCAATCCGACGAGGATGCCGCCGACAAGGCCGGGGCCGGCCGCGGCCGCTACGCCATCGACATCACCAGCCTTCATGCTCGCCGCCGCGAGCGCTCGTGCGATCAGGCCGTCGAGAATTTCCACATGCGCCCGCGCCGCTACTTCCGGAACGACGCCGCCGTAGGGCGCGTGATCCTTTGTCTGGCTGTGCAACTCGTTGGCGAGTATCTGGCCGCGCCCGTCATCGACCAGGCGCACGACTGCTGCGGCGGTTTCATCGCAGGTGGTTTCAATGCCGAGGACGCGCATGAGCGAAGGAGTTTGAGGTGAGATGACTTGTCGCGTGGCGCGCCGGCGCCATAGGAGCCCTATAGACAGTTCGGACGCCGCCACCAACCGGCGCATGGATCACGTGACGACTTCGTCCCCACTCATTATCGGCACGCGCGGCAGCCCGCTGGCCCTGAAGCAGGCGGAAGAGACCCGCAACCGTCTGGCGGCGGCGCATGGCCTCCCGCCCGAGGAGATCGCACTCTCCATCATCCGGACGACGGGAGATGCGATCCGTGATCGGGCGCTCGCGGAAGCCGGCGGCAAGGGTCTTTTCACCAAGGAACTCGACGCGGCCCTGTTGGCCGGCGCCATCGACATCGCGGTCCATTCGGCCAAGGACGTGCCGACCTTCCTCGAACCGGGGATCGCCATCGCCGGCTACCTTCCCCGCGCCGACGTCCGCGATGCGCTCATTGCGCCGCGTGGCGACACACTTGCGACCCTTAGGCCAGGCGCGCGGATAGGCACCGCTTCGATTCGGCGTCAGGCCCAATTGAAACGGTTCCGGTCCGATTTTGAGACCCCGCTTCTGCGCGGCAATGTGGAGACGCGCCTTCGGAAGGTCGATGATGGGGAATTCGATGCCACCTTGTTGGCTCTGGCGGGGCTCGGGCGCCTTGGACTGGATGCGAGGGCGGTGGAGCTTTTGTCTGAGGGCAGCTTCCTACCCGCCGTCGGACAGGGCGCCATCGCGATCGCTGCGCGCCGCAGCGACAGGCGCGTTCTCACACAATTGCAGCCCGTTTTCGACATTCCCACCGGGATCGCGCTCGCCTGCGAGCGCGCATTCCTCGCACGTCTCGACGGATCCTGCCGAACGCCCATCGCTGGCCTTGCGCGAGTTTATGCCGGTACCGTAACGTTCCGCGGCGAAGTGCTCTTGCCCGATGGCTCCGAATTCGCCACGGTGGCCTTGGACGGGTTGGAGGCTGACGCCGCCGGCCTCGGCGACGAGGCGGGCCGTGAATTGCTTGCCCGCGCCCCGAAAGGGTCCATCGGCGGCTGACGACTGGATTGGAATGGCCACGATTCTTGTCACTCGACCTGAGGCGGACGCGTCCCGCTCCGCCGCCAGGCTTCGCGAACTCGGCCATGAGGTCATCGTCTCCCCGGTGTTGGTTGTCTCACCCGTGGAAGCCCCCGCGCCCGGTTCGCAAATCGATGCGACCATCGTCGCCAGCGCCAATGTCGCCGGCTACATGGGCCGCGACGATGTCCGCGGCGCGCTCTCGCAGAAGCCCGTGTTTGCGGTCGGCGACCGCGCTGCGGCCGGTATCAGGGATCTCGGATATCCCGACGTGCGATCCGCAGCCGGCGCCTCGGCGGATCTCGCCGAGCTCGCGATTCGCGCTGTGACGCCGCCGGCGCGGCTTCTTGCGCCGGTCGGCAAGGCGCATCGCGCCGAAGCGTTCGACATTCTTCGCGCCCGCGGCTTCGAGGTGGAGCCGGTCGTCGTCTATGACGCGGCGCCTGCGGAGCAGCTTTCGACCGAGGCGGTCGCCGGCCTCCGCTATGATGTCATCGACGCGGTGCTGCATTATTCGCCGCGCAGCGCGCAGATCTTCGTCGAACTGGCGCA
The DNA here is from genome assembly GCA_040509705.1 of Beijerinckiaceae bacterium. Lineage (GTDB taxonomy): Bacteria > Pseudomonadota > Alphaproteobacteria > Rhizobiales > Beijerinckiaceae > Terrirubrum. The sequence continues at coordinate 622 of JBEVKO010000137.1, read as the reverse complement.
GCGCGGAGACGGCGGCGATCGGCTTGCGCGCCTTCACCATGTCTGCCTTTCGGACGACGTCGCCGATGCGCTGCCCGAAGATCTTCGGTCGCGCGCGACGATCGCCGAAGCGCCCAATGAGGATGCGCTGATTGCGGCTCTCGATGCAGCGCTCAGCGAGACATCGAAAGGACAGGGCCGCTTGGCGTCAGGCGTTGCAAAGCCCAGGCGCACCCCACGGCAGCGTGCGCCGCGCATGATCGACGCAACGGGCGCGCGCGTGGCGGAGGAATCGGCCGAGCATGCGAAACGCATCGCTCATTCGCAGCGCGAGCCTTCCTCTCCGCCGGAGGCCGATATCGTCGCGCCGATTGCGCCCGCCGTATCCCTTGAGAAGCCGAACATCGAACTCGCCGCCGCGGGCGCCCTGAAAGTTCCGGCGGAGCCTGTCGCCGCGCGTGACGTGGAGTCGGCAGAGGAGCAGGCTCCACAGCCTGCGGCGCACGCCCGCCCAATTGACGAACGCGCGCCATCTGCGCGTCCCTCGCTCAGCGAATCTCCGCCATCGCCGCCCCCGCGCAAACAAGGCTGGAGCCCGCTCTCGCTTCTTTTCGGCGGCGTGGCCGGGGCTGCCGCGGCGCTC
>JBEVKO010000136.1:0-4859 GCA_040509705.1 Beijerinckiaceae bacterium | reverse complement strand
ATTTCGCTTGGCCGGGCTTTGGCCACGTGGCGAAACAGGGGGACGGGTTCCGGTACTATCCCGAGCCGATGAACATGGCGCTGTAGGCGCGTTTTCCCTCCCCGCCCAGCGGGGAGGGATTATTCCGCAGCTTCCTTCTGCGGGACGAGCTTGACCCAGCGCAACACCGGCTGCCGCGCGGCGCGCGTCTCGTCCAGACGGCGGCGCGGCGCGTAATAGGGCGCGCCGGAGAAGCGCGCGGTGTCGCCGCGCTTCGCCGCCATCGCAAGATCGCGTAGCGCCGCAATGAACAGATCGAGCGACGCCTTCGATTCCGACTCCGTCGGCTCGATCAGCATGGCGCCATGCGCGACGAGCGGGAAATACATCGTCATCGGGTGATAACCCTCATCGATCATCGCCTTGGCGATATCGAGCGTCGTGACGCCGGTGTCCTTGAGCCAGGCGTCGTCGAACAGGGCTTCATGCATGCAGGGCTTGTCGCCAAACGGCGCCGACAGAAGATCCGACAATCCTGCGCGCACATAGTTGGCGTTGAGCACGGCGTCCTCCGAGGCTTGACGGCAGCCATCGGCGCCATGGCTCAGCATGTAGGCGAGCGCACGCACATACATCCCCATCTGGCCGTGGAATGCCGTCATGCGCCCGAAGCTCTTTTGCGCGCGCGCATCATTTGTCCGCTCGACGAGTTCGAGGCCTTTCTTGCCGCGCGCGACGAACGGAACCGGCGCAAATAGCGCCAGCCGCTTTGACAGAACAACCGGGCCCGCGCCAGGCCCGCCGCCGCCATGCGGCGTCGAGAACGTCTTGTGCAGGTTGATGTGCATGGCGTCGACGCCGAGATCGCCCGGTCGCGCCTTGCCGACGATGGCGTTGAAATTCGCTCCGTCGCAGTAGAAATAGGCGCCCGCCTTGTGAAGCGCGTTCGCGATCTCGACCACCTGCGGCTCAAACAGCCCGCATGTGTTGGGATTCGTCAGCATGATCGCCGCGACGTCGGGCCCAAGCAGCGGTCGCAGATCATCGACATGCACCCACCCGTCGTCGCGCGCCGGCACGGATTTCACCTCGAAGCCGATGAGCGCCGCGGTCGCGGGATTGGTGCCGTGCGCTGAATCAGGCACGAGGACGACCCTTCGCGTCGCGCCTTCGCCGCGCGCCTCGATGGCCGCCTTGATCGCCATCATGCCGCACAGTTCGCCATGGGCGCCGGCTTTCGGCGACAGCGCTACGGCTTCCATATGGGTGAAGGCGAGCAGCCAGCGCGCCAGCTCCTCCATCAGCGCCAGCGCGCCCTGCACTGTCGAGACCGGCTGCAGCGGATGAATGTCGCCGATTCCCGGCAGGCGCGCCATTTTCTCGTTGAGGCGAGGATTGTGCTTCATCGTGCACGAACCCAGCGGAAACAGCCCGGTGTCGATGCCGTAATTCTTCTGCGACAGGCGCACGAAATGCCGCATGGCCTCGGGCTCGGACAGCCCGGGCAGTCCGATGTCCTGCGTGCGTTCGAGCTTGCCGAGCCGCTTGCGGACCTTCTTCGCCGGTGGAACATCGACGCCCGTCACATCGAGGCGGCCGATTTCAAACAGCAGCGCTTCTTCCTGCATGAGCGCGCGATTGCCGGTGAAGGTGGGATGAACTGCGCCGGCGTCATTTGCAGCGGGGGCGGTGGGGCGGCCCTGACTATTGAGCATCACAGCGCTCCCTTCAGCGCATCGACGAAGGCCTCGCGATCGTCATCCGTGTTCACTTCCGTGTTGGCCACGATGATGAGATCGTCGAGACCCGCGCGCGGCGCAAGCCGAGAGAACGGAACGCCGGCGAGCACGCCCTTCTTCGCCATCTTCTCGACAACCTTCGCAGCGTCGCCTTTCACCTTGATCGTGAATTCGTTGAAGAACGCGTCCGTCATCAGCCTGACGCCCTTCATCTTCTCCAGCATCTCGGCCAACGCCACGGCATTGGCGTGATTGACTTCGGCGAGGCGCCTGAGACCGGTTTGGCCAAGCAGAGTCATATGAATCGTGAAGGCCAGCACGCAGAGCCCGGAGTTCGTGCAGATGTTCGACGTGGCCTTCTCGCGCCGGATATGCTGCTCGCGGGTCGAGAGCGTCAGCACCTAGCCGCGCTTGCCTTCGGCGTCGCTGGTTTCGCCGCAGAGACGGCCGGGCATCTGTCGTAGATATTGCTGCTTTGCCGCAAACAGGCCGACATAGGGGCCGCCGAAATTCAATCCATTGCCGATTGACTGGCCTTCGCCGACGACAATGTCGGCTCCCATGGCGCCGGGAGGAACGACGAGGCCAAGCGATACGGCCTCCGTGAACACCGCGATCAGCAGAGCGCCATGCTTGTGTGCTTTCTCGGCGATCGCGGAAAGATCCCTCAGGTTGCCGAAGACGTCCGGCGTCTGCACGACGACGCAGGAGACGCTGTCGTCGATCTGTGCGCCGATATCTTCGCTCGCCTGAACGTCGGCAGGAAGGAGGACGACCTCGTCGTTCGCCATGCGCGACAGGGTTTCGACGACGTCGGCGTAGTGAGGATGAAGACCGCCCGACAATAGGGCCTTGCGGCGCTTGGTGATCCGATGCGCCATCAGCACCGCCTCGGCGGCCCCGGTCGATCCGTCATACATCGACGCATTCGCCACATCCATTCCCGTCAGTGTCGCCACCTGCGTCTGGAACTCGAAAAGATACTGCAGCGTCCCCTGCGCGATTTCCGGCTGATAGGGAGTGTAGCTCGTCAGGAATTCCGACCGCTGGATCAGATGGTCGACCGTCGCAGGAATGTGATGCTTGTAGGCGCCGGAGCCGACGAAGAAGGGAACCGCGGAGGCCGGGACGTTTTGCGCGGCCATCGCCTGCAATGTCCGCTCGACCGAAAGTTCGCTTTGCGCCAGCGGCAGGTCCACAGGCTTTTTCAGCAGCGCTTTCGCCGGCACGTCGGCGAAGAGGGCGTCGATATTGTCGACGCCGATGCGCGCCAGCATGGCTGAGCGGTCGGCGTCGGAGAGGGGAAGGTAGCGCATCGATGTCTCTTAAAATCAGGCGAGCGTCTTGAGATAGTCCGCGTAGTCCGACTCGCTCATCAGCTTGTCGAACTCGCCCTTGTCTTTGATCTTGATCTTCAGGAACCAGCCGGCGCCGGTCGGATCCTCGTTGACCGTTCCCGGCGTCCCTTCGAGTGCGCTGTTGACGGCGACCACTTCGCCGCTGACCGGCGCATAGACTTCGCTCGCCGCCTTGACGCTTTCGACGACGGCCGCCTCCGCGCCCGCCTTCACCTCTTTGCCGACCGCGGGCAGTTCGACGAACACCACATCGCCAAGCTGCTGCTGAGCGTAGTCGGTGATTCCGACCGTCACAGTGTCGCCTTCCATGCGCACATATTCATGGTCCTTGGTGAATTTTGTCGTCATTTTCCCCTCCGGATGTCAGCGTTTGTAGCGGTGCGGCGCAAATGGCATGGGCGAGATCGTCGCCGCGAGCGGCTTGTCGCGCACGATGATGTCGATGGCGGCGCCAGTCTTGGCAAAGCCCGACTCGACGTAGCCCATGGCGATCGGCGCATTAAGGGTCGGCGCAAAGCCGCCTGATGTCACGAGGCCGATACTGCGGCCCCCGGCGTGAATTTCGGCGCCCTCGCGCGCCGGCGCCCGTCCTTCGAACCTGAAGCCGACGCGCGTGCGTCGCGGACCTTCGCGCAATTCGCGCTGGATGCGCTCTGCGCCCGGAAAGCCGCCCGCTTCGCGCCGCCTTTTCTGCATCGACCAGACCAGTCCCGCCTCGACCGGCGATGTGGTCGTGTCGATGTCGTGGCCGTACAGGCAGAGGCCTGCTTCAAGCCTCAGCGAATCGCGCGCTCCCAGTCCGACCGGCTTGACGCGATCATCGGCGAGCAATCCGTCCCAGAGCGCTTTCACTCGATCGGCGCGAACCGAAATCTCGAATCCGTCCTCGCCAGTGTAGCCCGAGCGCGACACATGCGCGGGAACCCCGGCGATCGTCACGATGCGATAGTGCATGAAGGCGAGCGAAGCGACGTCGGGCGCATGCGCCGCAAGAACGGCCTCGGCCTTTGGACCCTGCAGCGCGACGAGCGCGAGGTCGTCCGCCCGCTTCAGCTTCACATTGGAAGGCAGCTTCTCGGCAAGATGCGCGTAGTCCGCGTCCTTGCAGCCTGCATTGACGACGAGATAGAGCGAGCCCTCATGGCCGGGATCGGCTGCTCGGGTCGTCATGAAATCATCGAGAATGCCGCCGTCATCGTTCAGAAGCTGGGAATAGCGCTGCTGTCCCGGCTTGAGATTGAGGATGTCGGCGGGGCAGAGCTTTTCCAGCGCCGCAGCGGCGGTTTCATGTTTGCCGTCATCCGGAACGAGGAAAGCCTGGCCCATGTGCGAGACGTCGAACAGGCCGGCGCTGGCGCGCGTCCAATTGTGCTCCGCGATGATGCCGGTCGGATATTGCACGGGCATGTCGTAGCCGGCGAACGGAACCATGCGTGCGCCGAGGGCGCGATGGCTGTCAGCGAGCGGCGTAGACTTGAGGGGAGCGTCGGCGCTGGCCATTCAGGTTCTCCGGACAACAGGTCGCGCCACAGGCCATCGGCCTGTTTCGCGCCCCCTCTGTCCTTGACCTGAGAGATTTCCCTCCGGCTTGCGCCGAAAGTTACGCCCTTCGGTGGGCGACAACCTTTCGGACGCCGCCGCTTTCCAGAGTGTCAGTTCCCGCGCGGTCCTTTGGCCTGAGCGTTTCCGGGGCGGTTGCGCCTTCGGCGCCGGGCTCTAGGACCCGGTCTCTTCCGCGGGGATCAGCGGCTGCCTCAACCTCTGAAGAGGAATTGCGATCCTG
>JBEVKO010000135.1:0-3980 GCA_040509705.1 Beijerinckiaceae bacterium | reverse complement strand
AGCGTTCGACCCCATCAATTGCTCGATGGCGCTGGCGCGATCCTCGAGGCGCGCATGCAGGCCTTCCGTCGCATTGGCGCCGAGAAAGCGCTGACGCGCGCGGATGAGCTCAAATTCGGCCATGACTTTGGCGAGGCGTTCGATGATGGAATCGAGTGCGCTGTCGACGTCTCGACCGCCGACGCCGCTTTTCTTCAGGCGCTCGAATTCGAGCTGGGCCGCCAGCGCCTTCGCCTCGAACAGCGACGCGGCGTGATCGCTCCGGCTGATCGCGTAGTCGCGGTGCAGGGCGCGCAAATCCGCCACCCGCGCGTTGAGCGCCGACGCCCTCGCCTGAAGAGCCGTCACCTCCCGGGACCCCCTGATCGCCTCCTCGAACGACGCCTCCGTAAGCCGCTGAATTGCGCCGATCGCGGCAAGCCCGATCAATGTGAAGCCGGCGAAAACGAGAATGCGTCCGCGGATGGATAGCGTCGCGGCGAGGCCGTCGGTAATGCGGGCGGCGAGATTGGAGAACATGTCGTTATGCAGGCAAAGGGCTTCACCAACCTGCTCCAGCATGGTTAACAGTTGCTCAACGCGATTGCGCAACGCTGCGATGCGCCCTTGCGGGATGGACGGACTGAGGCTGGCTGGTAAGGCAGGAGCCTCGCCTCTAACGCCGCGAATGTCAGCCCTATGCTGTCGGCCCCTCATCCAGCCTCCGGCGCAATCGTCCGCGCCGCGCCCGCTCTCTTCGCCGTCATCTGGTCGACCGGCTGGATCAGCGCCGGCTATGCGGCGCCTTACGCCGATCCGCTGACCTTCCTGATGATACGGCACGGGCTCGCGGCGGCGACGCTCGCGGTCCTCGTCGTCCTTTTCGGGATCGCCTGGCCGCGCAGACCTCGGGCGATAGCGCATGCGCTGATCGCCGGCGTCCTGATCAACGGCTTCTATCTCGCAGGCGTCTGGTGGGCGGTGCGCCAGGGCGTGCCCGCCGGCATGTCCGGCGTCATCGCAGCGCTGCAGCCCATTCTCACGGCCGCGCTTGCCCCGCTCCTCGTCAAGGAGATTGTGGCGCTCCGCCAATGGGCGGGAATTGCTCTCGGCTTTCTCGGCCTCTGCATCGCCTTCGCGCCGCGGCTCGCCGGACTCGACGAGTCAGCGCTGAAAGCCGCCCTCGTTCCGATCAGCGTCAACGCCCTGGCGATGCTGTCGGTTACGCTCGGCAGCTTCTATCAGAAGCGCTTTGCGACGGGCGGACAGCTCGCGCCGATGACGGCGCTGCAATTTCTCGGCGCTGTCATCGTCACAGTCCCTCTCGCCATCCTGTTCGAGCCGATGCAGATCGAGTGGAACGCGACTGTCGTGCTCACCATGTTGTGGTCGGTCATCGTGCTGTCGATCGGCGGCGTCGGGCTCTTCGCATACATGATCCGGCGCGGCGCGGTTTCGAAAGTGGCGGCGCTGATCTATCTCGTGCCGCCAGTCACGGCTCTGATGGCCTACGTCGCGTTCGGCGAGACACTGACATGGGTGCAAATCGGCGGCCTTGCCCTCACGGTTGCGGGCGTGTTCCTCGCGACGCGGGAATAGCTGCTCGATCGACAAGAGGATTGCCCCTCCCCGAACCGGCGCTTATTGTGCAATGCAATATCAACGCCGGGATAAAGCCATGACCCGCCTCGCCGTCGCCCCTTCCGACCCCCGTCGCGACATCCGCACGCTGGCTGGCTCGGTCGCCGGCGCCGCGAATGCACTTCTGGCGGAGGCTGTGGCTTCGGTGAGGAAAAAGGTGCTGGCCGACGGCCAACTTTCGTCGGAGATGCTCGAGGCGGAACAGGCGGCGACGCACGGCCTCTCGTGGCTCGCGACCTACGTCGAATCGATCCGCCAGATCTCAGCCTATGTCGAGCGCCTATCGGCGGACGGACGACTCCGTGCGCTGGAGGAGACGCTGGCGCGGATCGCCATTGGCGAATATGCGGCGCAGATTCTCGGCGGCATTCCGATGAGCCAGGGCGAGATCGTGCGGCTCGCTTCGCTGGGACTCTCGGAGCGCGCGGTCGCCGCCTTCACGACGGATGCGGTTGCTGCGGCCATCGCCGACGGCAACACGCCTGAGAACCGCACGACGGTGGTCGCCGCCTTCGAGAGCGTGCATGGCGGACTCATCGGCGACCCCGGTCTCGACGCGACTTTGGAAGCGATGCGCGAAGAGATGCGGAAATTCTGCGAGGCGGAAGTCGCTCCGCACGCTCACGAATGGCATCTCGCCAACGATTACATTCCGATGACGGTCATCGAGAAGCTGGCGGAACTCGGAGTCTTCGGCCTGACGCTGCCGGAAGAGAATGGCGGCATGGGCCTCGGCAAGGAATCGATGTGCGTCGTCTCCGAGGAGCTGTCGCGCGGATATATCGGCGTCGGCTCGCTCGGCACACGATCGGAGATCGCGAGCGAGCTCATTCTTGCGGGCGGCACCGAAGCGCAGAAAAGTCATTGGTTGCCGAAGATCGCATCGGGCGAAATTCTTCCCACCGCCGTCTTCACGGAGCCGAACACCGGTTCCGATCTTGCTTCGCTGCGAACGCGGGCCGTTCGCGACGGCGGCGTCTACAAGGTGACGGGGAACAAGACGTGGATCACGCATCCGGTGCGCGCGGACGTGATGACGATGCTGGTGCGCACCAATCCGGACGAACCCGGCTACCGCGGACTCTCGATTCTACTCGCTGAAAAGCCGCGTGGAACTGATGACAATCCGTTTCCCGCGGAAGGCATGAGCGGCGGCGAGATCGAGGTCCTCGGCTATCGCGGCATGAAGGAATACGAGCTCTCGTTCGACGGGTTCGAGGTCAAGGCGGAAAGTCTCCTTGGCGGCGTCGAGGGCCAAGGGTTCAAGCAGCTTATGCAGACATTCGAATCCGCCCGCATCCAGACGGCGGCGCGGGCCCTCGGCGTCGCGCAGGCGGCGTTCGATCTTGGCCTGCGCTACGCGCAGGAGCGCATCCAGTTCGGCAAGCCGCTGCTGAAATTTCCCCGCGTCGCCGACAAGCTTGCGATGATGGCGGTGGAAATTCTCATTGTGCGGCAGCTCACCTATTACGCGGCGCGGCAGAAGGATCAGGGCAAGCGATGCGACCTGGAAGCCGGCATGGCGAAGCTTCTCGGCGCCCGCGTGGCCTGGGCGGCCGCTGACAACGCCTTGCAGATTCACGGAGGCAACGGATTCGCGCTCGAATATCCGGTCAGCCGCATCCTCTGCGATGCGCGCATCCTCAGCATCTTCGAGGGCGCCGCTGAAATCCAGGCGCAAGTGATCGCGCGGCGCCTGCTCGAAGGCGGGAACTGAACGAAGCCGCGATGGCGACCGGGAAAGTCCTGCGCCGCATCGCGCTCTCGCTGGACGGCGTGACCGAAGCGCCGCATTTCGATCGCACCGCGTTCAAGGTCGCGCGCATCTTCGTCACGCTGGCGGCCGACGGGAAGACAGCGAATTTCAAGTTCTCGCCGGACGAGCAGGAATTCAAATGCATGCTAGCGCCGGAGGCCTTCTCGCCCGCGCCGAATGCGTGGGGCCGTCAGGGATGGACGACGGCGACCCTTTCAAAGCTGTCAGTTGAAGAATTGAAACAGGCGCTCGATGTCGCGTGGTCGCACGCCCTGTCGATAAGGAAGAAGCGTTGAATTCAGGTATTGCCCGTCGGATTTGGCGCGCCGGCGAAGAAGAACATGTAGGCAAAGAAGAAGGCGACGATCACGCCGAGCAAGCCGAAGGCCAGAACCAGCCAGACATTATGTCCGGTCACGCCCTGCCGGGCGCGATTGGTCTCGTTCCGGGCTTCCTTCTGCAGCATGCAAATCTCCGTCGCCGCCTAACGCGGCTGCTGCATTCAACATTCGATGAGTTGAGATTGTTCCCGGGATCGCGCGATCCGCGGCCCGGAATGACGGCTTTCCTCTAAGACGGAGCAACGCGCGGCTTACGCCGCGCG
>JBEVKO010000134.1:0-7090 GCA_040509705.1 Beijerinckiaceae bacterium | reverse complement strand
TTTCCGCTCGACAAAGCGAAGATGGCCGCGCCGGTGCAGAAAATCGTCGCCGTCACCACCGGCCCCAGCCCGCCGGCTGACGCGCTGTTCCTTCCCTCCCGCGGCGACGTGCTGCCGATGGTCGCGGAATATTTTGGGGCCGCTAATTTCAATCCGCAGCGGGTCAAGCCGCTGGGACTCGGGCAATGGAACGAAGCGTCGGTGTTTCGCGTGCCGCAATTCCAGGGCGCATGGTTCGCAGCGCCGGATCCAAGCGGCTTCGACAGTTTCGCCGTGCGCTACCGCCAGCGTTTCAATTCGAGTCCGACGCGCATCTCGACCCTCTCGTATGATGCGATGTCCCTCGTGGTCGCGCTCGTGCGCACGCAGGGCGCTCAACGCTTCAGCGAGGAGGTTCTGACGAATCCGTCCGGCTTCGGCGGGGTCGACGGCGTCTTCAGGTTCCGCTCCGACGGCCTGAATGAACGCGCTCTTGCGGTCAACGAGATCCGCAACGGCCAGGCGGTGACCGTCGGCCCGGCCTCAAAGAGCTTTACGGGGAGCTAAGGCCCGCAGGTCGGCGTCACGCCGCGAGGTCCGCAACCACCGCGTTGAGAACCGGAAATCCTGACGCCGTCACCGCGACGTTGCCATCAGCGCAGCGCGCGATCATGTCGTGACGAATGAGGAAATCGATACGCTCCTGGTCCAGCGAGCGGCCGGCGAGTTCGGCGTAGCGCTCGGGATCGATGCCTTCGCGCAGCCGCAGCCCCATCAGCAGATATTCGTCGGCCTGCTCTTCGCGCGTCAGCTTAGCGGATTCCGCGATCCCTTCTCCCGCCGCCTCGACCAGCGCCAACCACGCTTCCGGCGCCAACTCGTTGGAGAATGCAGTACGGACGCCATTCACAACCAGACGCCCATGCGCGCCAGGCCCGATCGCCGCATACTCGCCATAGCGCCAGTAGACGAGATTGTGGCGGCACTCGGCGCCGGGCCTTGCATGGTTTGATATCTCATAGGCGGGGAGGCCGGCGGCTTCGCAGACATCCTGCGTGACGTCCCAAAAAGCCCGGCCTTCCTCCTCGGTCGGCGTCGCAAGTTTGCCGGCGGCATGCAGCTTCGCGAACCATGTGCCGGGCTCGATCGTGAGCTGATAGAGCGACAGATGGTCTGAACCGATTGCGATGGCGCGCTTCAGCTCATCGCGCCAGACGTCCGGCGTCTGCCGGGGCCGCGCATAAATCAGGTCGAATGAAAATCGCTCAAAATTTTGCGCGGCGACATCCACCGCGCGCAACGCCTCTTCGGCGGAATGCAGGCGGCCCAGCGCGCCGAGGTCCGCATCGTTCAGCGCCTGCACGCCGAGCGAGACGCGATTGACGCCGGCCTCGCGATAGCCGCGAAAGCGCTCCGCCTCGACGCTGGTCGGGTTGGCCTCGAGCGTGATCTCAACGTCCGGCGCCATCGTCCAGCCCTCGGCGATCGCATCGATGATCGCGCCGACTGTCTGCGGCTTCATCAGCGATGGCGTGCCGCCGCCGAAGAATATCGAACTGACGATGCGGCCGGGCGCGCGCTGCGCCTGCATTGCGATTTCGCGGCGAAACGCGGCGACGTGGCGCTCCTGGTCGATCGCGCCGTGACGGACGTGGCTATTGAAATCGCAATAGGGACATTTCGACAGGCAAAACGGCCAATGCACGTAAACGCCGAAGCCGGGCCCGCTGGCGCGCGTCATGATGCGATCCTTTCGCGCGAGGCATTGAGCAACACGCGGGCGAGCTTCTGGAAGGCGCGCGCCCGATGCGACAACGCCTCCGACCCGTCCTTCGGAACGCCATGCTTCTCGTGCGATTCCATTTCCCCGAAGGTGCGCGCATGCCCATCAGGCAGAAACATCGGATCGTAGCCAAAGCCGCGCGAACCTCGCGGCGGCCATACGATTTCGCCGAACACGCGCCCTTCGAACAACTCCTCATGCCCATCCGGCCAAGCGACGATCAGCGCCGAAACGAAATGCGCGCGACGCGCGCCCGGCGTAGTCGCGCCGCGCTTCTGCAGTTCCGCTTCGACGCGCTCCATCGCTGGCGCAAAGTTCTTTCCGGGACCTGCCCAATTCGCTGAGAACAATCCCGGAGCGCCGTCGAGCGCATCGATGCAGATGCCTGAATCATCCGCGAGCGCCGGAAGCCCCGCGGCGCGAGCCGAAGCGCGCGCCTTGATCGCCGCGTTTTCCGCGAACATGTGGCCCGTCTCGTCGGGTTCGGCAAAACCCAGCTCACCGGCCGAGACGACCTCGACGCCATAGGGCGCGAGCAGTTCGCGCATCTCCGCAAGCTTGCCGGGATTGTGGGTGGCGACAACGAGTTTGCCGGAAAGGCGGCGTGTCATGCGGGCGCAAAGCTCAAAGCACGGCGATCTTCTGCAGTTCGACCAGCTTTCCGCAGCCATTTCGCGCAAGCGCAAGGAGAGCCAGAAAGTCCGCCTCCGAAAACGGTTTGCCCTCGGCCGTGCCCTGCACCTCGACCAGTCCGCCCGAGCCCGTCATCACAAAATTCGCGTCGGTGCCGGCGCTCGAATCCTCGGTATAGTCGAGATCGATAACCGGGCCGTTGGCGACGATGCCGCAGGAGATCGCGGCGACGTGATCTTTCAGCGGTTCGCCCTTCAACATATTGCGGGCCTTCATCCACTGCAGGCAGTCGTGCAGTGCAACCCAGGCGCCGGTGATCGCCGCCGTGCGCGTGCCGCCGTCGGCCTGGATGACATCGCAATCCAGCGTCACCTGCCGCTCGCCGAGCGCCGCGAGATCGACCACGGCGCGCAGCGAGCGTCCGATCAGCCGCTGGATTTCCTGAGTGCGCCCGCTCGGGCGGCCGGAGGAGCTTTCGCGTCGCGTGCGCTCGATCGTGGCGCGCGGCAGCATCGAATATTCGGCGGTCACCCAGCCTTTGCCGGTATTGCGCAGCCAGGCCGGCGGCTTGTCCTCGACCGAAGCGGTGCAGAGCACATGCGTCTCGCCGAACTTCACGAGGCACGAGCCTTCCGCGTAGCGCGCCACGCCACGCTCAAGGCTTACCCGCCGCATTTCGTCCGGCGCTCGTTTCGACGGGCGCATTCCGACCTCCAGTCCGATGAGTTCGGGCTTGTAGAGTCAGCGGCAGGGGGCGGCAAGCGTCGCGCCGGGCTAACCAAGCGCAAGTTGACGCGGTAGATATGGGCCGAGCCATGTCCAGCGTCGCCCTCCCCGACTCTTCACCCGCAGCGCCGGGACGGGGTCACGCACGTGCTGGCTAACCGCGAGGTTCAGTCCATTCAACCGAACATTACCGGCCTCCCAGCATTGCTTCCTTCGCCGTGGGCATGACAAATCAAGCCGTCACCGAAACAATCGAGGTTGACCTTTGCGTCGTCGGCGCCGCCGGATTGCCGGCTGCGATGGCCGCGGCGGCCTTCGGCGCGCCGGTTGCGCTCGTCGCGGAAGTGGACGGCGGCGTTCCCGCACTCGCCATCAGCGCTCTTGCCGCGGCGGCGAGAATTGAGCAGGGCGACGTCCCGGCCGCGTCCGCAGATTCCCGATGGCTGGCCGCGCGTGATCGCGTCCAGCAGGCATGCGCCGCGGCTGCCCCTAACAGGTCCCTTGCCCGCGCCGAAGCCATAGGCGTTCGGGTCACCCGCGCCGTAGGACGCTTTGTGGACGGGAAGACGCTCGACGCTGGCGGCCGCCTCATTCGCGCCCGGCGATTCATCATTGCGGCGGGGGCATCACCCTTGCTGCCGCCAATACCGGGGCTGACCCCTGACCAAACTTACACCCCCGAAACGATCACGAATGTTCCCGAGCCGCCGGCGCATCTGATCATCATCGGGGCCGGATCGACCGGCCTGGCGCTTGGACAGTCAATAGTGCGATTCGGCGCGCGGGTGACCGTCATCGAGGCCGGCCGCGCCCTCCGCCGCGAGGATCCGGAAATCGCCCGGATCGTGCTCGAACGGCTTGCAGCGGACGGCGTCGTGGTGCGCGAACGGAAAACAATCGAGCGGGTCGTCGGCGCTCCCGGCGATATTCGCGTCGCGCTGGTCGGAGGAGAGCAGATTCATTGCACACATCTCCTCCTCGCGGCTGGACGAAGGCCACGAATTCAAACGCTCCAGCTCGACAGAGCCGGCGTCGCCCATGACGCCAGCGGTATCATCGTCGATCGGCATCTCCGCACCAGCAATCGGCGCATCTACGCGATCGGCGACTGCATCGCCGGCTATCCGTACGCCGCGAACTCAGCCCAGCATCATGCGGGGCTCGTCATGCGCGCCATTCTGTTTCGCCTGCCTGCGAAAATAGACGCGCCATCCGTACCACGCGTGACGTTCACCGATCCTGAAATCGCAGCCTGCGGCATCTCCGAAGCCGAAGCACGCGCGGTGCGAAAGGATGTCGTGACATTGCGCTGGCCCTTCGCCGAGAACGAGACGGCCCGGGCGAGGGACTGCGTCGAGGGCCATGTCAAGCTCGTTGCAACCAAGTCCGGCAGGATCCTGGGGGTCGCCATCGTCGGACGGGGCGCCAGCGAAATCCTGCCTTTGTGGACCCTCGCCATTGCGAAACGCCTGAAGGTCGGGGATATCGCAGGAGTGATGTTTCCGTCCCCGACTCTGTCGCAGGTCTCGCAGAACGTCGCTGCGAGCTTCCTTGCCCCGGTTTCACGGAATCCGCTTGCCCGCCGTCTGGCCGCCCTCTTGCGGTCATTCGGCTGAGGGGCGATGGCTGATCAGATGCTTGCTCCCTCACAGGTCGCAAACACCGCGTCGCCAGCGCGCCGGGGGCGACTCGGCCTCTCCGGCAAGCTTCTTCTGCTGACCATCCTTTTCGTGATGCTGGCGGCGGTGTTGATTTATGTGCCGACTGTCGCGAATTACCATCGGACGGCGCTGAACGACCGGCTCGCGGCGGCGCAAGTGGCGGCGCTCGTCATCGACGCCGCCCCCGATGGCATGGTGCCGCGCGAGCTCGAGGTGAAATTGCTCGACCAGATCGGCGCAGTAGCGGTGGCGATCAAGACGGGCGAGCGCCGCCGCCTGCTTGCGGCGACGGACGCTTCCCCGCCGCCAGCGCGCGAGATCGACCTTCGCACGCCAAGCTGGTGGTCGTCGATTCGCGACGCCTTTGGCACTCTCGTTGGACCGCAAATGCAGATGATCCGGGCGGTGGGCTCCGGGATGGACAGCATGGATTTCGTTGAGATCGTGCTTCCCGAACGGCCGATACGTGTCGAATTGCGTCAGTTCTCGCTCAACGTGCTGAGCGTCACGCTGTTTATCTCGGTTCTCACGGGCCTCCTCGTCTACCTCACGCTGCATCTGCTCATCGTCAGGCCGGTGCGGCGGCTTTCGGACAATGTCAGCTCCTTCGCCGGCGATCCCGAAGACGCGCGCCGCATCATCACGCCAACCGGGCGCAGCGACGAGATCGGCGCCGTCGAGACAGCCGTTGCCGATATGGAGAAAACGCTGGCGCGCGAATTCCGCGAGAAGAAGCACCTCGCGGCGCTCGGTCTTGCGGTGAGCAAGATCAATCACGACCTGCGCAACATGCTGGCGTCGGCGCAGCTCATTTCCGACCGGCTCTCGCAAGTGCCTGACCCGGTCACCCAGCGGTTCGCCCCCAAGCTCGTCTCCGCCCTCGACCGGGCCATCGCCTTTTGCCAGTCGACGCTCGCCTACGGCAAGATTTCGGAGCAGGAGCCGCAGCGCGAGCGCGTGCAACTCGCGGAGCTGGTGCGCGACATCGCCGAAAGTCTCGGGCTCGATGCGGATCATCCCGTGAAGCTCGTCGAACGGATTCCGCCCGCATTTGCGATCAGCGCCGACCGCGAACACATCTACCGCACCCTGCTCAACCTGATGCGCAACGCGGTCCAGGCCCTGTCCGCCTCCGAGCGAAGCGGTGGAGCGATCACCATCATCGGATGGCGCTCGAGCGGCGGCGCGATCATCGATGTGATCGACGACGGTCCGGGAATCGACTCAGCGCTGCAGCCGAGGCTCTTCCAGGCTTTCACTGCGACGGGCCGGCCGGGCGGCGTCGGCCTTGGCCTCGCCATCGCCGCCGAGCTCATTCAGCTCAATGGCGGAACGATCGTGCTGCGCGAGACCGAAGAAGGAGCGGCGTTCAGGATCACGCTGCCGGAGGGTTGAGCGGCTCCGTCTACACCAACACCGGCTGCGGCTTCTCTTCCGCGACATTGAACACGCGCTTGTAGCGTTCGATCTCGGATGGCAGGCCCATCGCCTTGGTTGGGTTGTCCGATATCTTCACCGTCGGCCGTCCGTTGGCGGCCACCACCTTGCAGACGATCGAGATCGGATCGAGCTTGAGGTCGCCGCGGAAGCCGCGAAAATCGTTGGTGAGCAGCGTTCCCCAGCCAAAACCCAACCTGACGCGCCCGTAGAAATGTCGATGGAGCTTTTCGATCTCGCCGACGTCCAAACCGTCGGAAAAAATGATCAGTTTGCTCTGCGGATCCTGACCGCGCTCCTTCCACCAGCGAATGGCTTCTTCGCCGCCCGCGATGGGCTCCTTTGAATCAACGCGTATGCCCGTCCAGGCGTCGACCCAGCGCGGCGCCCCTGCGAGGAAGCCGGTGGTGCCATATGTGTCGGGCAGCATGATTCGCAGGTTGTTTTCGTAATCCTCCTGCCAATCGGACAGGACCCTGTAGGGCGCCTGGGCCAGTTCCTCATCGCTGTCGGCGAGCGCGCAATAGACCATCGGCAGTTCGTGCGCGTTGGTGCCAACCGCCTCCACCTCGCGGCGAAGCGCGATAATGCAGTTCGATGTTCCGAGGAACGAGGGGCCAAGCCCTTCCATCATCGCCTGAACGCACCAGTCCTGCCACAGGAAGCTGTGGCGCCTACGCGTTCCGAAGTCGGCGATGCTGAGGCCCTCGAGCCGCTTCAGACGTTCGATCTTCTCCCAGACGCGCGTCATCGCCCGCGCATACAGGACCTGCAACTCGAACTTTCCGGTGCCCCTGAGGGCGACGCGCGTGCGCAGTTCGTTGATGATGGCGAGCGCGGGGATCTCCCACATCATCGTGTCGGTCCAGGC
>JBEVKO010000133.1:0-9402 GCA_040509705.1 Beijerinckiaceae bacterium | reverse complement strand
GAGGACCAGGTGTCGCCCAAGCGCTGCGGACACATGCGCGGCAAGAAGGTCGTCGAGCGCGGCGAGGCGCTTGATCGCATTCGCGCCGCCGTCGATGCGCGCAATGAAGGCGCCGACATCCTCATCCAGGCGCGCACCGACGCCCGCCACGATCATGGGCTGGCGGAGGCGATTGCGCGCAGGCAGATGTTCAAGGAAGCCGGCGCCGATATTCTTTTCGTCGAGGCGCCGCGGAGCCGCGACGAGATGGCGACGGTCTGCCGCGAGGTTCCAGGCTTTCACGTCGCCAACATGCTGGAAGGCGGGGACACGCCCATTCTGTCGCCGCGCGAACTCGAAGAGATCGGCTACAAGCTCGCCGCCTACCCGCTGACGCTATTATCCGCGGCGACGAAGGCCATGCGCGCCGCGCTTGCGGCTCTCAGGGAAGGGCGTGAACCGACGGAATTGCTCATGTCTTTTCCCGAGCTGCGGACCATCGTAGGCTTCGACGACTATTACGCGATGGAGAAGCGCTACGCTGAGCCGGATGAAAGCTGAGCGTTTCGCGCAAGCGACGCTGAAGTAAGAAGCGACGAAGCAAGAGACACTGAAGAACGGAGGAAAATATGGATCGTCGAAAGTTCACGGCCGGCGTCGCAGCCGCCGCCCTTACGCCGCTCGCGGCTCCGGCCGTCGTGGCGCAGGCGCCAGTGAAGCTGACGCTCGGCGTCGGCGGCAAGCCGCTTCTCTACTATCTGCCGCTGACCATCGCCGAGCGCCGCAACTACTTCAAGGAGGAAGGCCTCGCAGTCGAGATCAATGACTTCGGCGGCGGCGCCAAATCGCTGCAGGCGCTGGTCGGCGGCTCGGTCGACATCGTGACCGGCGCGTATGAGCACACGGTGCGCATGCAGGCGAAGGGTCAGGACATCCGCGCGGTGTGCGAACTCGGCCGCTTCCCCGGCATCGTCATCGCCGCGTCCAAATCGAAGGCCGGGCAGATCAAGTCGGCGGCGGATCTCAAGGGCGCCAAGATCGGCGTGACCGCGCCAGGCTCTTCCACCTTCATCACAGCGCAGTACGCGATGCTGAAGGCGGGCCTGAAGCCGACCGACGCCTCCTTCATCGGGGTCGGAGGCGGCGCGAGCGCGGTCGCCGCCATGACGAAGGGCGAGATCGATGCAATATCGCATCTCGACCCGGTCATTTCGAAGCTCCAGGCAGACGGCGACATCTCGATCCTGATCGACACGCGCACGGAAGCCGGCACACGCGCCCTGTTCGGCGGCGCCAATCCGGCCGCCGTCGTCTATACGCGCAACGATTTCATCGAGAAGAATCCGGAAAGCGTCCAGAAAATCGTCAACGCCTTCTTTAAATCGCTGAAATGGCTCGCGGCGGCGACGCCCGAAGACGTTGCGGCGAATGTGCCGGAGGAGTATTTCCTCGGCGACAAGCCGCTCTATGTTGCGGCCGTGAAGAATTCGCTCGAAAGCTACTCGCGCACCGGAATCATCGCTGCCGAGGGCATGAAGAGCGTCGACGACATGCTCAAAGCCCTCGATCCGGAGATGGCGAGCGCGTCGGTCGACCTGCAGAAAACCTTCATGGACCGGTTCGTGAAGAAGGCGACCGGGCAGAGCTAAGGCGATCCGAGTCGCAGCGGAATCGGGTGATCTGTGAGATCACCCGATTTTGTTTGACGAAGTGGTCCGCCGGCTCCAAGGCGCATTCTGGCGTCCGGCGAAAGTTCCGGCGCGAAGAGGTTCGCCCGCATGAATATCCTGTCGATCCAGAGCCACGTCGCATACGGCCATGTCGGCAATTCATCGGCGGTGTTTCCGATGCAGCGGCTGGGGGTTGAAGTCTGGCCGATCCACACGGTCCAGTTCTCGAACCATACCGGATACGGCTCGTGGAAGGGCCGCGTCTTCGATGGTCCGATGATTGATGAAGTGATGAGCGGCATCGCCGATCGCGGCGTGCTCGGAAAGTGCAACGGCGTCGTTTCAGGGTATATGGGCTCATCCGATATCGGCGAGGCGATCCTGTCCGCCGTGCGTCAGGTGAAATCGGCCAATCCGAAGGCGCTCTACTGCTGCGATCCCGTCATCGGCGATGTCGGACGCGGGATTTTCGTTCGTCCGGGAATACCCGAATTCATGCGCGACCACGCCATCGTTGAAGCCGACGTCGCGACGCCGAATCATTTCGAGCTGGACTTTCTCACAGGATCAGCCTCGAGCACGATCGCCGAGCTGCGCCTTGCGATCGCAGCCCTGCGGGCAAGGGGTCCGCGGACGGTGCTCGTCACCTCGCTCAGGATCGACGAAACCCCGGATGACAGCATCGACCTGGTCGCAGCCGACGCGCAAGGGCTCTATCGCGTGCGAACCCCGAAGCTTGATATCAACGTCAATGGCGCCGGCGATGCGATCGCCGCGCTGTTCTTCGTTCATTTGCTCAAGTCAGAATCGGCGGGCGAGGCCCTGCGGGACGCTGCAGCATCGATCTATGGTCTTCTGCGCCGCACGGCCGAAGCCGGGTCTCGCGAGATCCTGGCCGTCGCCGCGCAGGACGAGTTCGTGAAGCCGACTTGGACGTTTCCGGTCGAGACTGTTTAGACAGGCTTCATGCGGCTTCGGATTGGCACCTTCAACGTCGAGAATCTCCTGTCGCGACAGCGGTTCGGCCCGCTCGCACGCCCCGATTCAGCCGCCGCGATGGCGTTGTTCGGGTTCGAGCAGCAGCAGGTGCGCGACGCCGTGGAGCGCTCCGTGTCGGTCATGCTCGAAGACGACAAGCGTCAGATGACCGCGCTCGCGATCGCGGATGCGAGGGCCGACATCCTATGCCTGCAGGAAGTCGACAATCTCGGCGTGCTCGAAGCGTTCTTCAGCAATTACGTGCACCGCGTCGCCGAACATCGCTACGGAAATTTTCGTCTCGTAAAGGGCAACGACGAACGCGGCATCGAGGTGGCGTTCGCCTGCCGGCGCGATCTTGTGGCGCCGGATCGCGTTGCGTGGCGGTCGCACAAGACGGCCTCATACGGCGACCTCGATGTATTCGACGAAGACCTTGCGGTCGCCGGCCTGCGACCGGATGCGCCCCTGTTCAAGCGCGATTGCCTGGAAGTCACCCTCGATATCGGCGGACGATCGCTCAGCCTGTTCGTCTGCCATTTCAAATCGATGGGCAACGGCCGGGACGACGGGCGAATGCGCACGACGCCCGTGAGACGCGCGGAAGCGCGCGCCATCCGGCGCATCATCGAAAGCCGCTTCGGCGAAGCCTGGCGCGAGCGCGACTGGGTGGTCGCCGGCGATCTCAACGACTATGTGGAGTCGATTGGGCCATTGGGCGTGGTGGCCGACGCCCGTCCCAGCGCGATTGATCCGCTGCTCGACGGTTTTGCAGTCAACCCGGTTGCGCAGCTGCCGCCGCATCAGCGCTGGACTCACTATCATCGCGACTGGAGCGACACCGAGCGTCGGCTCGTCGACGAGCATGTACAGCTCGACTATCTTCTGCTCTCGCCGGCGCTCGCGTCGCGAGGGCCGGTCGAAGTCGAAATCTTGCGACGCGGCCAGCCGTTCCGGGTGCCGCTCGATCCGCGCGCGCCGGATCGCTCGATCGCCGCCCTGTCCGCAGCCGGAGGCCGATATCCGCGCGCCGGATGGGATCGACCCAAGGCCTCCGATCATTGTCCCGTCATCGTCACGGTGACGCTTGCTGATCCGGTTTGAGGAGTCTTCGATGAGAGAACGGGCCTTCGTCACGCTCGACGTGTTCACGCACCAGCGCTTCGCTGGAAATCCGCTCGCCGTCGTCCTCGACGGCGACGGGCTGTCGGATCAATCGATGCAGACCATCGCGCGCGAGTTCAACCTGTCCGAGACCGTCTTTGTGACGCCGCCGCGAAACGCCGACGAGCGCGCTTTCATCCGCATCTTCACGCCGGGAGCGGAACTGCCCTTCGCCGGTCATCCTACCGTCGGAACCGCGGTCCTGCTCGCGCTCCGCGATCAGGCGGGATCGATCGGAAGCGTCGACTTCACACTCGGCGAAAAGGTGGGATTGGTCCGCTGCCGCGTGCGCACGCAGAGCGACATCTCCGGGCATGCGACCTTTACGCTGCCGAAGCTTCCGCAGCGCATCGGCGAGTTCGGCGACGTGGATGCACTGCCGGAGTCGCTCGGCCTGTCCGCGGCCGACATCGGCTTCGGCGCCCACAGGCCAGCGGTGTTTTCCGCCGGGGTGCCGTTTCCGCTCGTGCCGCTTGCATCGCGCGCCGCTGTCGATCTTGCGCGGCTAGCTGCCGAGCGTTTCGCGCGCGCCGTCTCGGGCCCGAGCGATGACCATGTCTTCATCTACTGCAACGAGCCAACCCAGAGCGGTCGTCATTACTATGCGCGGATGTTCGCGCCGGGCTTCGGAATCGCCGAGGATCCGGCGACGGGATCGGCGGTCGCGTCCTTCGCGGGCGCCATCATGGCCTTCGATCAGCCGGGCGACGGCGAGCATCGCTTCGTGATCGAGCAGGGCTACGCGATGGGCCGCCCATCCGAGATCGAACTGACGCTGCATGTAAAGAATGGCGCGCTTGAACGCGCCACCATCGGCGGCGGCGCTATCGTCGTGACCAAGGGCGTCGTGCTCGCGTGAGCAGCGGAGACGAAGTCGTCCGGATCAAGCGGATCGATGCTCGGTTATCGCCGTTCGACTGGAATTTTTCCGGCGAGCGGCGCGAAGACATCGACCAGCACTGGGCCGAAATCAGCGCCGACAAGCCGGCGATGTTCAACGGCCGGGTGCTGCTCCAGCACCGCGGCGAAATAGTCGGCGACGCCTTCGTCGGCCGCTACTTTGAAACGAACTACGCGGATTTCATCGCCTGGCAGCGCTTCGGCTATCCGCCGCCCGCCGTGCGAAACGGCTTTGCGCTCGCGGCGCTGCGCACGCGCGACGGCGCATTCCTTCTGGGCGAGATGGCGTCGCACACCTTCAACGCCGGCAAGATCTATTTCGCCGGCGGCACGCCGGATCGCGACGACCTGCTTGCCGACGGAACTGTCGACCTTCCGGGATCGGCAGCGCGCGAGCTTTTCGAGGAAACCGGGCTGACGGCGGAGGAGGCGATCGCCGAAGACGACTGGGTCGTCGCGCTCGATCCGGTGCGCGCCGCCTTCATGCGGGCCTTTCGCATCGATCTCGACGCTGAGGAAGCGAGGAGGCTGGTTCTGTCGCGCCTCGCAGCGCAGGCAGAGCCGGAGCTTGCGGATATTCACATCGTGCGCACGCGAGCCGATCTCATGCCGGATCGCATGCCGCGATTCATGCTGTCCTACTTCAACTGGTTGTTTGGCGAAGAAAATCAGCGATAGCCGAATTTCGATTTCGTCGCTGCGATCTGCCGGACGGCCAGAGCGTCGCTGCCGGAGGCGCAGGTCGAACGAGCGGCGGCGATCTCCCCGCTGACGCGATCATAGACGGACTTGGTGGTGTGTCCGGTCGCCAGATCGTTGTCCATGATCGCCTGGAACCGCGCGACCTCCGCGGCGCATCCTGAACCTGCCGGCATGGCGAAGGTCGAAGGCGTGACGCCGATGGGCGCCGACGCCGGCGGCGCAGGCGGCGCCGCCGCGGTATTACAGGCCGCCATCGCCAAAGGCAGGCAGAGCGCGAAAGCTTGGCGGATCATATGGCCAATTGCACGAATCTCCCGCAGCATAACAAGGGTCGGCGTGAGTTCCACGGGGGCTGCGTCACGAGCGGGACCCAAACCCGGATCGCGGAATTTGACCCATAGCCCTTGCGCGCGGGGAAAGCGTTTGCTTTGCGAGCCCATGCTTCGAATTTCTCACCGGCCCCTTCGCCCTCTGCTCGCCGCCTGCGTCGCCGCGGCGATCCTTTCCGCGACGTCCGCCAAGGGTCAGATCGCCGCCTCGGCGCCTGACCCAACGATCGAGCGCAAGATCGATGCGCTGCTCGGCCGTATGACGGTTGAGGAAAAGGTCGGCCAGCTCAACCTCGTGGGACGCACGGACGTCCTTCCCCTCGACCTCGTCAAAGCCGGGCGGGTCGGCGGCGCGATGAACTTCATCGATCCGCGCGAGATCATCGCGGTGCGGCAGGCGGCGCGCGAATCGCGGTTGAAGATCCCGCCCATCATCGGACTCGACGCCGTCCACGGCATCGCGACCTATTTTCCCTTGCCGCTCGGACAGGCGGCGAGTTGGAACATGGCGCTGATCGAGGAATCGTCCCGGTGGGTCGCCCGCGAAGCCGCCGCCATGGGCGTCGACTGGACCTTCGCGCCCATGGTCGACGTTTCGCGCGATCCCCGCTGGGGACGGGCGCTGGAAGGGGCGGGGGAAGATCCCTTCCTCGGATCGCGCGTCGCGGAAGCGCGCGTCCGCGGCTACCAGTCCGCCGGACTTGCCGCGACCGTGAAGCATTTCGTCGGATATGGCGCGCCGGAGGCGGGTCGCGACTACAACACCGCCTGGATTCCGACCGAGCAACTGTTCGATCTTCATCTGCCGCCATTCGACGCCGCGCTGAAGGCCGGGAGCATGACCGTCATGGCGGCGTTTCATTCGGTGAACGGCGCGCCCGCGACCGCGAGCCGCTATCTGCTGACCGACCTTCTTCGTCAGCGTTACGGCTTCCGTGGATTTGTCGTGTCCGATTTCGATTCAGTCGGCGAACTCGTCGAGCATGGCGTCGCGAAGGATCGCGCCGAGGCGGCGCGCAAGGCGCTCATCGCCGGCGTCGACATGGACATGTTTGGCGGCGCTTACCTTGCGCATCTGCCTGGCGAAGTGCGTGCGGGCCGTCTTCCCGTCCCAGTTGTCGACGAAGCGGTCCGGCGCGTCCTGCGCGTCAAGTTCCAGCTCGGCCTGTTCGACAAGCCCGACATCGATCCGGAGGCGACAGAGGCGCGGCTGCGTACGGTGGAGGCGCGCGATGCGGCACGCCGCATGGCGCGCGAGTCGATCATCCTCCTGAGGAACCTGGGGGAGGTTCTTCCCATTCGACCGGACGTGCGCAGCATCGCCCTTATCGGCTCCATGGCGAAACATCAGGAGGACAAGGTCTGGACCGATCCGGCTGGCATTCCACGCAAGGAAACGCAGACGTTGCTTGCCGCGCTGCAGGAGCGCATCCGGCCCGGCGTCGCCCTGCGCTACGCGAAAGGCGTGGACGCCTGCGGCCTGACATATGAAGAGCGCGATGAGGCGCTCGCCATCGCGCGCGAGGCGGATCTCATCATCGTCAAGCTCGGCGAAGACTGCGAATGGATGGGAGAGGCGGCTTCGCGCGCCAGGCTCGAGCTGCCGGGCGTGCAGCAGCAACTGCTCGAGTCGCTCGTCGCCACCGGCAAGCCGATCGTGCTCGTGCTTGCGACGGGACGGCCGCTGGTTCTGACTTGGGCGAATGACCATGTCGCCGCGATCGTCCAGACCTTTCATCCCGGCACCGAAGGCCGCACGGCGATCGCAGAGATCCTGACAGGCGAAATCAATCCTTCGGCCAAAACGACCACCAGCTTTCCGCGTTCTGTCGGACAGTTGCCGCTTTCTTACGATTACCTTCCAACTGGACGGCCGCAGAAGGTCCGGCAGCGCTATGAATCCATCTACGTCGACGAGGCCAATGAGCCGCTGTTACCGTTCGGCTTCGGTCTTTCGTACACGCGCTTCGCTTACTCCAATCCATCCGTCTCCGCCCCGTGGGTGGGGCGCGACGGAACTGTCGTGATTTCGGTCGATGTCGCCAATGCCGGGGGACTCGAAGGGCAGGAGATCATCCAACTCTACGTTCGTCAGCCCTATGCAAGTCGGTCGCGACCCGTCCGGCAGTTGAAGGGATTTGCGAAAATTTCGCTGAAGCCGGGCGAGACGAAGCGCGTGACGATTCCGCTTCCGGCGCGCAGCCTCGGCTTTCACGACGAGAAGGGCGTCTACGCGGTCGAGCCCGGCCGTTTCGATGTTTTCATCGGCGGCGATTCGCGTGCGGCTTCGGCTGGATCGTTCGAGGTGACGCCATGATCGGCGCGACCGAGCGACGTCATCGCTGAACGATGGCGCGCCAGCCAAACTCGATTGATTTCTGGCGCGGCGTCGCGCTTGTCACGATCTTCGTCAATCACATTCCAGGGATCTGGTTCGAGCGCATCACGCATCGCAATTTCGGCTTCTCGGACTCCGCCGAGCTCTTTGTCTTCCTGGCGGGCTGGTCCCTGAGGCTCGCCGTGGGAACGGATGCGCCGAAGGAGTCCACGCTTCCCCTCGCGATCCGGCTCGGCGGACGGGCGATGACGCTCTACGCAGCGCAAATCGTCATCACCATGCTGGCGCTCGCGATGATCGCCGCGACGGCGCTCTATCTCGACAATCCGCTGATCCTCGACTGGCACAACGCCGACGCGGTGTTCCGCGAGCCGACCACCGCGCATATCGGCCTCGTGCTGCTCACTCACCAGCTCGGCTATTTCGACATTCTGCCGCTTTACGTCGTGTTGATCGCGCTGGCGCCGCTCATCATGATCATCGACCGGCTGGCGCCGAAAATTCTTTTCCCGCTGTCTTTCGCGATCTATCTCGGCGCTCTCATCTTCCACCTCAATGCGCCGACCTGGCCGGTCCCCGGCGAATGGTATTTCAATCCCTTCACCTGGCAGTTCATCTACATACTCGGCTTTCAGATCCCGAAGCTCCTGGCGCCTGGCCGGCCGCTGGGACGGGCGTTGCCATGGCTGCGCTGGCCCGCGATCGCCTTCCTTTTGATCTCGCTCTGGGCCTGGCGCACCTACACCATGCCCGACCCCTCGCTGGTTCCTGAGCCGACTTACCTCTTCATCGTCGACAAAACCTATGCGACCCCCCTTCGCGTTATCCACCTGCTCGCTTTGTGCGCAGCCTTTGTTGCCGTGTATTCAGGAATCATCCGGTATTTTCCCATGCTGGCCCGCTTCGGATCGATGTTGGGTCGGAACTCGCTCTATGTGTTCTGTGTTGGTTCTCTCCTGAGCCTTGCGGGACAACTGGTGCGAGTGGCTTTCCCGGTCAGTTTGACCCTCGATCTGTTGGTCGTCCTGGCGGGTGTGACTTTGATGTGGATGACGGCATGGTTTTCGGAAGCGCGCGAACGGTTGCAAAGATGATGGCGGCGGGCCTCGCCTGGGCAGCGCTGCTGCCCGCGCCGATTTCCGCCACGGAAGTCGACAGTCCCTGCCAGGCGCCTACCCAGACCGTCGCGAACACCGCCCCGCTTCCTCATCTCGAGCAGTTGCTCCGCGCCAAGAAGCCGGTCCGCGTGCTGGCGATCGGATCCTCATCGACCGTCGGCGTGGGAGCATCCTCTCCGACCGCGAACTATCCGTCGCGGCTCGGCGTCGAACTCGGAAAGACC
>JBEVKO010000132.1:0-9639 GCA_040509705.1 Beijerinckiaceae bacterium | reverse complement strand
CGCTGGCGTGAATGACTACCTGACCAAGCCGATCTCGGCGAAAAGCCTCTGCGAGCGCGTTCACAACGTCATCGCCTACCCTCGCCCGTTCGTGCGCACGGCGAGTTACTTCGGTCCGGACCGGCGCCGCGGCGTCGGCAATAGCCACTTCGGCCGCGAACGACGCTCGGCGTCGTCGGAGAATCGCCCGGCGACGTCTGAAGGCGCTGCGCCCGCGACTCGCAAGGTCTAGGACGTCCAAAGTCGCTCTGCGCGAAGTCCGTTTCTGAACGTGCAACTTTGCTTAGGCGGCGAGCGCCGCCTGCTCTTCGACCAGGCGTTGGATCTCCGCTTCGAGTTCATCGAACGGCTCCTGGATGAGCTCGGCGACGAAGGCCCTCGCTCCTTCCCGCGCGGCTTCGGCCTCGTAGCGCCGCAGCAGAGCGAAGAGCCGCCCGTCCGAGTGCGCGCCATCGTCGATCGCCGTCAGCGTGCGCTCCACGATCCGCCGGGACAGGATCGCGGGGCGATCCGCGTCATATTCCTGCGCGCCGATCTCGCGCCATGCGCTCAAGGCGGCGTTGAACGCCTGGAACAGCCCGTCCGGAAGCCCGGCCTTTCGATAGAGCGCAGCGAATCCGGCGCCTCGTCGATCGGCCAGAATGGCGGCGACCCGTCTTACCGGTTGGCCGCTCAGTTCCGCCATCGCCGCCTCAAGCAGGCTCGCGCGGCCGGAGAGCAGCGCGCGCAAAAGCAGGCCGGCCGTGAGCTGGTTCGTCTCGCAGAGATGGCGGACGAGCGCATGCTCCGCCCCGTCGGCGATGGTGACCGCGGCGGCCTCTCGCGCCTCCGTCACCATGCGCTGGCCGCGCTCGGGTCGCATCCAGGCGCGATCCTGCACGAATACAGATAGAGCCTGCGACACCGCCACAACCAGCATGTGACGCACGCCCGGAGGCAGGTCGCCCCGCGCGAGAATAGTCTCACGTAGCTCGGCGTCTGCGCCGTGGCGCTCGATCATTCGGCGGAAGGCGAATTCGGGAATCGACGCGCTGCGATTTCGCAGGAGCGTGACGAGCGCTGTCGGCCCGGCGATTTCCGCGAGCGCGCCGCACACGCCTGCGGATAGCTCCGCACGACAGGCGACGGCCATATGCTGAGCCTGTTCGCCGATCGCCACCGCATCGATCAGATCCGCGTCGCGCAGCACCGGCGAGCGCGCAAGGACGACTGCGGCGACGTCCGCCTGGTCATGGGTCAGAGCGACGACGATGTGGGCCGGCGCGTCATTGGCGCTGGCGAAGGCCTCGGCCAGCGCGCGCCGCACGACGGGCGCCGGATCGTCCAGAAGGATCGTCAGCGCCGCCAGAGCCTCATCAAACGCGGCCGGCTCGAGATCGCCATAGAGAACCGCGTGCGCCAGCGCGCTGGCAGCCTCCGCACGGCCGCTCGCCTGCGCCGTTTGCACCCATTCGAGAAAGCGTCGGACGATCATGTTGTCACCGGTTTCATGAAGGCCTGAAGATCAAGCGGCTTGCCGGGCGGCCTGGAGCGGCGGGGAGCATGGGAGACAGGACTGGCCTGATCCCTGGCCAGTTGAGGCGCCCCAAGAAGGTCGCTGGAGCCCACCGCGTTAGCACGGGGCTCGCTGGGCCCTCTCGGCGTCGCCCACAACCTCGCGACCGCCTGAGAGACGGGGGCCTGCGCGCCTTCCGTGGTGAACAGGCTGTCGACTGGGCGGGCGGGCTTCGATTGGGCGGCGGCTTGCACGAAAAAGGAGAGCCAGGCGCCGCCTGCCCGCAAAACCGGCTGCGCGGCGGCAACCGCGGTGCTCTCGGTCGAGTACCCCTCGGTCAATTTCTGACGCACTTCTGACAACGAGCGTGCACGCCCGCCGCGGGCGTAGAAGACGGTTCGATTGGCTTCCGCTTCTTCCGGGAAGTGGGAGGCCGCCCTTTCGCCGGGGGCAACCGCGGCGCGCTTGATCAGCGAGACAGCGCCCCGAGCGCCCATCACATGGGCGAGGTAGAGTTCGCCGTCGCTCGGCTGGCGTCCAAGCGCCTCCGAAAGGGCTGCTCCGTTGCGACGGGCAAGTTCGCCGGCTAAGGCGGCGCTGATCTCTGGATTGCGCCGAAGGGCGAGAATCACGGTCCGCATCGCCTTGTCCGCGACCGCGTATCGGCCTCGGGCATCCGAGGAAATGGCGTCGGAATAGCGCTGCAATCCGTGCTTGGGGCCGTCGAGTTTGACGGTTCGAAGCCAGGTCTGCTCGATGAACTGGAAAAGGCCCATGGCCGTCGACGTCCCCGCTTGAGCGGTCGGGTCGAGCGAGGATTCGCGGCTGGCCGTGCGAAGAAGGAAGTTAAAATCGACGCCCGCCCGCTCCGCGCCGGCGCGGACGGCGTCAGCCACGCCGCCGGAAGGCGGAGGCGCCGCGGCTGGCGATGGCGTCGTGAAAAGGGAAAAGAGGGCCATGCGGATCCGGGATGGCGACGCCATGTGGCGCGCCGGGCCAACTCTGGCTGGTTTATGGTAAACGGCGCCTAAACATTCTGTGGTCGGAGCCGGAATTCCTTTTTGCCTTCAGCAGCGCCCTTTCAATCGACCGACCATCGACCGACGAACGACCGTGGCGCCTTCGTTGACGCATGAATGCCGCGTCAGCTAATGACGCCTACGTTGCAGGAGCGCATATGAGCGTCGCACGACACCCGCGCGGAGGCCGCTATTTCGAGGATTTTGCTGTCGGCGAAGTCATCGCCCATGGGCTGACGCGGACCGTCACGCAGATGGACAACATGTTGTTCTCCAACATGACGCTCAACCCGCAACCGCTGCACATCGACGCCCACTTCTGCGCGACGGAAACGGAATGGGGCCGCCCGATCGTGAACTCCTTGTTCACCCTCGGCCTGATGATCGGGATCTCCGTCAATGACACAACCGTCGGCACCACAGTCGCCAATCTCGGCATGACCGACGTCAAGTTCCCCGCCCCCGTCTTCGAGGGCGACACGATTCGCGTCACAACCGAAGTCGCCGCCAAGCGCGAATCCCGCTCGCGACCGGACGCCGGCATCGTCGACTTCCTTCACAAGGCGTTCAAGCAGGACGGCGCGCTGGTGGCCGAATGCCGCCGCCAAGCCTTCATGCGCAAGGCGCCAAAGAGCGATTGATGCGGTCTTTGCTCTTCGTTCCGGGCGACAGCGAAAAGAAGCTCGCCAGGGGCCTGGACAGCGGCGCCGACGCGCTGATCATCGATCTTGAGGATTCTGTCGCGATCGGCAACAAACCGATGGCGCGCACGCTGACGCATAACTTTATCACGCAGTCGCGAAATCATGCGAAGCGGCCGCGCCTCATCGTTCGCGTCAACGCCCTGGACACCGGCCTGACCGACGCTGATATCGACGTCGTCGTTGCGGCCGCACCCGATGCGATCATGTTGCCGAAGGCTCAAGGCGGACCCGACGTACAGCACCTTTCCAACAAGCTCGCCGTGGGCGAAGCGCGTCATGGGCTCGCCGACCAATCGACAGCCATTATTCCGATCGCAACCGAGACGGCGTCCGCGATCTTCGGCTTGAGTTCCTACGCCCGCTCCAGCGTGCGTCTGGAAGGATTGACGTGGGGCGCGGAAGACTTGTCCGCGGACATCGGCGCCGAAGCCAATCTCGATGCGCAAGGCGTGTTCACGCCGCCTTACGCGATGGCGCGCAATATGCTTCTGTTCGCCGCCGCGAGCGCCGGCGTCGCCGCAATCGATACGGTCTATGTCGATTTCCGGAACGACGCGGGCCTGCGCGCCGAATGCGAGCACGCGCGCCGGGACGGCTTCGTCGCCAAGATGGCGATTCACCCGGCGCAGGTCGCCGTGATCAACGCAGTCTTCACGCCGGACGAGCAGGCCATCCAGCGCGCGCAGAAAATCGTTGCTGCATTCGCCGCCAATCCGTCATTGGGCGTGATAGGCATGGACGGAGAGATGGTTGATCGACCGCACCTCGTTCGCGCTCAGCGCACGTTGGCGCGCGCAAAGGCGGCCGGCCTCGACGTCGACTGATCCTATTGGCCTCCGCCGGCGGGGCGCACCATCGAGAAGAGTTCTTTCACAACGGCGTAGTCCTGATAGCCGCAGCGCGCGATGGGCTGGGCGCCCGAGGTGTCGAACCGACCGTTGGCGATGTATCGCTCGTCGAGATGCACGCCGATCACTTCGCCGATGACGAGCAGTGCGCCGGCTTTCGCGCCATGACGGTCCTTCAGCGCCACGATCTCGGTCACCACGCATTCGAGCGCGGCCGGCGATTCCTGCACGCGCGGCGGTTTGACGAGACGCGACGGCGCGGGCGTGAGCCCCGCATGCTCGAATTCACTGGTCCCGCGCGGCAACGGGGCCGACGTCTTGTTCATGTGGTCCCGAAGGCCGAACGTCGCCAGATTGAACGTGAACTCGCGCGTTTCATCCGAGAAAGCGGCAGAGTCTTTCAGGCTTTCGCTCGAGAAGCCGATGATCGGCGGATTTCCCGAAAACGCGTTGAAGAAAGAATAGGGCGCCAGGTTGACGGCTCCATCCTTCGACATCGTCGTGATCCAGCCAATCGGACGCGGCGCGATGATCGCCTTGAATGGATCATGAGGAAGCGCAGTCTTGTCGCGCGCGTGTGGCTCATAGAACATCATCGCGTCCCATTCAGATATGAGTGACGATGTCGCTGAGCGACGGTCGCGGCCGGTCATCGGCGGGTTCGGCGCGCCGCCCGATATGGACGAAGCCTACCATTCTCTCATGCGCGGCAAGCCCCAGCGTCTCGGCGACGCGGCGATCATAGGCGTACCACTCCGTCAGCCATGACGTCGCGAAACCCAACGCGTTCGCGGCCCAGACGAGATTCATGCATGCTGCGCCCGCCGACATGAGCTGCTCCCATTCGGGGATTTTCACATGGGGCGCCGCCTTGCTGACGACGCCGACGACGAGCGGCGCGCGCGCCAGCCGCTCTCTTTCGAGTTGACGACGAGCGTGATCGGCTGCTGGATTATCCTCCACATACAGCTTCTCGATCGTTTCTCCGATGCGATGGCGCGCATCGCCCTGAATCACCAGGAACCGCCAAGGCGTGAGCTTTCCATGGTCAGGCACGCGTGACGCAACCCTCAATATGGTTTCGAGTTCGGAGTTCGTCGGGCCCGGCCCGACCATCTTGTGCGGCGCGAGCGAACGGCGTGTTTGGAGTAGTTCCAGAAGAGCGGACATAAGTTTCCTTGCGCGCGATGCGCGTCGAATGGTCGGCGGGGACATAGGGATTGAGCCGCCCCTCGGTCAAGGCGAGCAACCGACGGACGTCCCATTCTCGCCCTATTCCCGAACGATCAGCACGCCGCTGGCCTCGGCTCGCCAGAACAAATACATGGGAACGATGCTGCGCGCCTTTCTCCTGCTCCTCCTTGGCCTTGTCGCCACAGCGCCCGCCGGCGCTCAGCCTTCGCAGCCGGCGACAGGCTATCTGTACCTGACCGCGCAGTTCTCCGGCGACAACAAGGTGATCGGCAGCGGCCTTACCTGGCGCATTTTCAGCGAGAGCGGGGCTGGAGAGGCCGAGCAGCCTGTCGCTACATCCAAGGAACCCGCGCCATCCTTCCAGCTGGAGCAAGGCGCCTATATCGTTCACGTCGCCTACGGCATGGCCGGCGCGGTGAAGCGCGTCAGCGTCGGGACGCGCGACGTGAACGAGCGCATAGTCCTGTCGGCCGGGGCGCTGAAACTCGCGGCGGCGATCGGCCAGACCTCACTGCCCGTCGCGCAAATGCAGTTCACGGTCTACGCGCCGCTGCCGAACAACAGCGAAGGCCGGCTTGTCGCCCAGAACGTCAAATCAGGCGAGATCCTACGCCTTCCGGAAGGCGTCTATCACGTCGTCTCGAACTACGGCGACACCAACTCGATCATGCGCTCGGACCTGAAGGTGGAGAGCGGCAAGATCACAGAAGCGACGATGAATCATCGCGCAGCGACCGTTACCTTGAAGCTCGTCTCCAATCCCGGCGGCGAAGCGCTGGCGGGCACGGCGTTCTCCGTGCTGACGCCCGGCGGCGACATCATCCGCGAGGCGATCGGCGCCTTTCCATCGATGATTCTCGCGGAGGGCGAATACGTCGTCATCGCCCGCCACCAGGGGAAGGTTTATCAACGCCCCTTCAAGGTCGATTCCGGCCTTGACCGCGATATCGAGGTGCTGGCGCGCTGAAGTCAGCGCGCCCGTCGCCGCGCAATGCGCCGCTCAGTGCTGCGGCGCGCTCGCCTCGTCAGCGAGCGCCGCAAGCGCCTCGTCCAGCGCCGCGACCTTCTGCTCCTGCGAGCCCAGGCGCCGGATCGACACCGTCTTCTCCGCCGCTTCCTTGCGGCCGACGGCGAGAATGACCGGAACCTTCGCCAGCGAATGCTCGCGCACCTTGTAGCTGATCTTCTCGTTGCGCAGATCGGCTCGCGCGCGCAGGCCTTTCGCCAGAGCGGCCGTCACCACGTCGTGCGCATACCCGTCCGCGTCCGATGTGATCGGCGCGACGACGATCTGCTCTGGCGCCAGCCATAGCGGAAAATGGCCGGAATAGTGCTCGATCAGAATGCCGATAAACCGCTCCATGGATCCGCAGATCGCGCGATGCACCATCACGGGCGTCTTCTTCTCGCCATTGGCGTCGATATAGAACGCGCCAAACCGCTCCGGCAGATTGAAGTCGATCTGCGTCGTTCCGCATTGCCAGTCGCGGCCGATGGCGTCCCGCAGCACATACTCGAACTTCGGCCCGTAGAAGGCGCCCTCGCCCGGATTGATGGCCGTCTTGATGCGGTTGCCCGACTGGTCCGCGATTTTCTTGAGGACCCGCGTCAGGACGTCCTCGGCGTGATCCCAGGCGGCGTCCGTGCCGACGCGCTTGTCAGGCCGCGTGGACAGCTTGACGACGATCTCGTCGAATCCGAAGTCGGAATAGACCGACAGGATGAGATCATTGATCTTCAGGCACTCGTCCTCCATCTGCTCTTCGGTGCAGAAGATGTGCGCGTCGTCCTGCGTGAATCCGCGCACGCGCATCAGGCCATGCATTGCGCCCGAAGGCTCATAGCGATGCACTGCGCCGAACTCGGCGAGCCTGATGGGCAGCTCGCGATATGACTTGAGCCCGTGCTTGAAGAGCTGCACATGCCCGGGACAATTCATCGGCTTCAGCGCGAAGATGCGGTCGTCCTTCGTTTCATCCCCCGCCGATTGCGCCTTGAACATGTTTTCGCGATACCAGCCCCAGTGTCCTGAGGTCTCCCACAGCGACTTGTCGAGAATCTGCGGCGCGTTGACTTCTTCATAGTCCGCCGCGAGCCGGCCTCGCATATAGGCGATGAGAGACTGGAACATGCGCCAGCCCTTGGAGTGCCAGAACACGACGCCCGGACCTTCTTCCTGGAAATGGAAGAGATTCATTTCCCGCCCAAGCTTTCGATGATCGCGTTTCTCCGCCTCCTCGATCTGCCGGAGGCGGGCGTCGAGTTCCTCTTGTTTGGCGAACGCTGTTCCATAGATGCGCGTCAGCATCGGCTTGGTGGCGTCGCCGCGCCAATAGGCGCCCGCCACTTTCATCAGCTTCAACGCCTGGCCGATCTTCCCGACCGACGTCATGTGCGGCCCGCGGCAGAGATCCATCCATTGGCCCTGCCGGTACATGCGCAGATCGTCGTTCTCGGGAATGGCTTCGACGAGCTCGACCTT
Organism: Beijerinckiaceae bacterium; assembly: GCA_040509705.1. Classification (GTDB taxonomy): domain Bacteria; phylum Pseudomonadota; class Alphaproteobacteria; order Rhizobiales; family Beijerinckiaceae; genus Terrirubrum. Next base: position 1,897 of record JBEVKO010000132.1, on the reverse strand, counting down.
GAAAAGCTCACCCTTGCCGCGGAAATAGTTCTTCGCGTCGTCGCGCGACCACACTTCCTTGGTGAAGGCGGCGTCGCGGGCGATGATTTCGCGCATTTTCTTCTCGATCGCGGGGAAATCGTCCGGAGTAAAGGGCTCTTCGCGCGAGAAGTCGTAATAGAAGCCGTTCTCGATGACGGGTCCGATGGTCACCTGCGTCTTCGGCCACAGCTCCTGCACCGCTTCCGCGAGCACATGCGCGCAGTCATGCCGGATAAGTTCCAGCGCCCGCGGATCGTCTCGGGTGAGGAATTCAATCTTGGCGTCCTTGAGGATCGGATCGGCGAGATCCGCGAGGACGCCGTCGAGAGCCATGGCCACCGTGCGCTTGAGCACAGACGGCGCGATCGAGGCTGCGATATCTCGGCCAGTCGTCCCGCTCGCGTAGGAACGCTGCGCGCCATCGGGAAAGGTCAGGGCTATGGAGGACATATGTCGATCTCCGGCTCACTCGCCGCTACGGACGGCGTAAGCGTTGACAAGGAAACGCCGCGGTCGAAGGGTCGCCGCAGCCGGTCGCGCATACACGATTTGATTGCAGGACAATAGCCCGTGCCCCGTGTCGCAGCCCAAATCGCACTGTCGCGGGTCCGAGGTTCGAGGTTGAGCCGCATCGGCTCGGGCCTCGCGCTTCTCATCGCCTGCGCAGCGCCTGCCTTTGCGCAATCGCCCCCGAGAACGGCGCCTGCGCCTGCCGCCGGCTACCGCTCCATGAGCTTCGCGCTGGGACGCCTGCCGCAGTCGCCGGCCTGCGGGCCCGCGTGCGTCGACTTCATCGTTGCGGACGGCGAGATCGGATTCGCAAGCGCGCTCGCTTATCTGCTCGCGCGCAAGCGCATCGGCGACCGCGATGTGCCGGTGCTCCTCAACTCGCCGGGCGGCTACGTCGCGGGAGCAACCAATCTCGGTCGCATGTGGCGCAAGCTCGGCGTCACCGTGGTGGTGGCGAGCGCCGAGCAGCGTCCCTGTGGCGCGGCCGGCTCCGCAAAGTGCAATCCGGCGGACGAACAGTCCGGCGTCCAGGTTTTCGATATTTCAATCGGGAATTCGGAATGCGCCTCCGCATGTCCCTTTGCGCTCGCAGGCGCAACCGCGCGCATCTCGCCGCCTGGCGCCAGCATCGGCATTCACGAAACCTATGTTGACACGAGCGAAGGCGTCGGCCGCGCGCTGGAAAACATGCTGTCCCCGGAAGAGAAGGAGCGCGCGCGGAGGGAAACCGAGCGCGAGCTTGCGCTCTATGCCGAGGAAATGGGAATTGACCCCGAGATCGCCAGCCGGTCGATGAAGACGCGGCACAGCAGCATGGAATGGCTGCCGCATGCCGATGTCGCGCGTTACCGACTGACGACTGGCGGAATCACATCGCTGCCGGCGCCGATCGCCGCAGCCCTGTTGAAAGCGACGGCGCGTCCCACAGAGCCAACGGCGCCCGCCGCGCGATCGAACAGGCCCGCAGCGGGCGAATCGACGAGGCGTCGCGGCCTTTAGAAGGCTTGGCGCGTAAGAGCTGAAGGCGGCGATCACGCTCAAATGACGCCGCCTGCGCAATGGATCTTTGGCGAACAGACAGGAGAGGTCCAATGGACGCTCCCACTCACGTCCGCATTGCGGCTGACGACGACCGGACGCCGGTATCGCCGGCGCCTGCGCCGCTGGTCGGATGGGCTGCTTTGCGCTCATTGTGCCGCGAGCACGGCGTGTGGCCGACTATCCGGACTTTCCTGACAATACTATGGGTTTGCCGGGTGAGCGTTGCGAGCGTCGCCGCCGGGCTCTTGATGTTCTTGGCTGTCGCACAGGCGCGCGATCTCTTTCTCGATTTCCCCGGCACCGGCGCAATGACTTTCGCTGCCGA
>JBEVKO010000131.1:0-6919 GCA_040509705.1 Beijerinckiaceae bacterium | reverse complement strand
CTTCACCTCCGTCGTTCCGGGGCTCGCAGGAAGCGAGAACCCGGAACCCACGGTCTGTTGCAGCGGGTGGGTTCCGGGTCAGCGGCGCAGCACCCCGTGCCGCACCGCGCCCGGAATGACAGCCGCGCGAAGGTCATGCCTCAGTTCTTCGGCGCGGCCTTCGACTCGTAGCGCTTGGACCACTCGGCCAGCACCCGGTCGCGGTTGTCGGCCATCCAGCCGAGGTCGTTCTTGATCATCCCGGCCTCGGCATTGGCCGGGTAGTTGGCGGGGGTGTTCTTGACGCCTGGATAGGCCACGATGGCGTAGCTCTTGGAATAGAGCTCGCTCGCGTCCTTGGTGGCCGACCAGTCGGCGATCTTCTTCGCGGCCTCGGCGTTCTTGGTGCCCTTGACGATCGCGTTCGCCTCCATCTCCCAGCCGACGCCCTCGGTCGGCAAGATCACCTCGATCGGCGCGCCTTTGGTCTTTTCGGAGGCCCCACGCATGTCGAGCGCGAGGCCTACCATCTGCTCGCCGCGGGCGGCCTGCACGCACGGCGCGCTGCCGGAATGGGTGTAGACGGCGATATTGTCATGGAGCTTGTCCATGAACTCCCACGCCTTCTGCTCGCCCATCGACTGGATCCAGCCCGCGACCGCGAGATAGCCCGTGCCTGACGAAGCGGGGTGCGGCATCACGACCTTGCCCTTGAATTCAGGCTTGGTGAGATCGGCCCATACTGCAGGGGTTTTCGCGCCCGCCTTGCCGCCTTCGGCGTTGTTGTAGCAGATCACCGCGAGATAGGCGTCCATGCCCGCCCAGGAGATCGGCGCGGTCGTGTCGCGGAACGCCGGCTTCAGCGCGTCGAGCCCTTTCGGCGTGTACGGTTCGAGCAGGCCCATCGTTTCGAACAGAACGACGCTCGATGCGGAAAGTCCCCAAATGATGTCGGCGCGCGGATTGTCCTTCTCGGCGAGGAAGCGCGCGGTGATCACGCCGGTCGAATCACGGACCCATTGAATCTCGACGTCAGGATTGTCCGCCTCGAAGGCCTGCTTGTAGGGCGCGAGTTGCTCGTTCTCGATTGCCGTATAGACGGTGATGCGAGTCTTCTGCGCCAGCGCCGGGGCTGCGGAAACCGCAGCAAGCGCCAATACGCTCAGCGCGCCGCCGAGCATCGTTCGTTTCATCATTTGGCTCCCCTCCTTCGGGCCTTACGAGAGGCCAGGCTTTCAGGCCGTCCCGCGACGTTACGATGACAGTTGAGCCGAAAGGAAGCCTTGAAACCCACTTTTTCTCAAAAAACCCAACATTGCCCGCAAGGAGAGCGCCACCTCGGGATCGGGCGCCCGCGGGCTCGTCTGCGCGCATGGACCTCTGGCGCCTGGCTGCTTATGACGAGGCCGATGTTGGACATTGACCTGCTGCGCGGCTGGATCGGCCGCAGCCAATCCGGAAGCGAGACGATCGAGCCAAGCCCGTTTGGCCGCCTTGCGGCGACGCTCGACCGGACCGACCCCTGGCCGGAGCGTGGCGATCCGATTCCGTCGAGCGGTCACTGGCTGCTTTTTCTGCCAGCTTACCGGCAATCGCAGGCCGGCGAGGACGGGCACGCCGCGCGGGGTGAATTTCTGCCGCCGGTTCCACTGCCGCGCCGCATGTGGGCCGGCGGGCGCCTCGTCTTTCACAACCCGCTGCTCGTAGGCGACGCAGTGACCAAGACCTCGCGCATCAAGGACGTCTCAGCGAAGTTCGGGCGCAGCGGCTCGCTCTGCTTCGTATTGGTCGAGCATCGCTATGAGACGAAGCGCGGGCTCGCGCTCGTCGAAGAGCACGACATCGTCTATCGCGAAGCCCCTGCAAAGGATGCGCCGCCGACACGATATGAGCCCGCTCCGGAATCTGTGTGGGAGCGTTCGATTGTTCCCGACGATCTCCTGCTGTTCCGCTATTCGGCGCTGACCTTCAACGGTCATCGCATCCATTACGATCGCCGCTACGTGACGGAAGTTGAAGGCTACCGCGGACTGATCGTTCACGGTCCGCTGCAGGCGACCTATCTTCTCGACCTCATCGCGCGCCAGCGTCCTGATGCGCGGGTCAAATCGTTTTCGTTTCGCGCGCTGAAGCCGGTGTTCGACATCGCGCCTTTCACAGTCTGCGGAAAACCGGACGGCGACACAGTCGATCTCTGGATCGCCGACAACGGCGGCGATCTCTGCATGAGCGCGCAGGCGACCCTTGCTTCGCCGAACTAGAAACGCCTCTCGCACTTATCTCTTGGTTGAGGCGACGGCCGCGCAGACGATCAGCGCTGCGCCCGCGAGCACCCACGCTGTGGGCCATTCATTGTAGAAGATCAGGCCGAACCCCGCCGCATAGACGAGCGCGGTATATTCGATCGGCGCCAATCTCGCGGCCTCGGCGCGGGCGAACGCCATCGCAAGGAGCAGATGTCCGAACACGCCAAGGCCGCCAATGCCAAGAAAGATCCACCAGTCGGCCGGATCCGGCGTGCGCCAGACGAAGAGCGCCGGGACGAGAAGAATGAGGGCCGGACCGATGTTCTGGATGAACACGATGGTGACGACGGGATCGTGCCGTGCGCGGGCCCTGAGCAGAGTCATCGCCAGCGCATAGAATACCGCCGATGCGAGCGCTGCGATGGCGCCGAGCGCGGCGGTTCCTGAATAGCCTTCCGCGCCGATGCGCGGACCGACGATGACGAGCATGCCGGCGAGGCCGGCCAAGAGCGCCACCGCGATCCGGCCGTCGAGCGGTTCGCGCAGCACAATGAGGCCGAAAATCGCAAGGAAAATCGGCGACAGGAAAGAGAGTGCGATGGTTTCGGCGAGCGGCAGCGCGCCGAGGGCGAAAAAGAAGCAGCTCGCCGTGAGCGCAACGATGAAAGAGCGGGAGCTGTTGACAATCAGCGACTCACGGCTTGGCCAGCCCGGCCGCGCGATTGCGAGCACTGCGCCGGCGAAGATGAGTCCGATGGCGTACCGCAGGAATGCGATTTCGAATGTGTGGTGGCGCGCCGCGACGTTCTTGATCAGCGCATCCATGCCGGAGAGGACGCCGACGCCGAGTCCGGCGAGCAACGCTGGAAACCGTGGAGAGGACGTCCACGACGAGGCGACCCGATCGCTCCCAACAATTCGCTTCGCCATCGTGTCGCTCAAGCCGCCGCCCCTTCGAGATTCAAACGAAATCCGTATTCCAGGGTGTTGGAGACGTCCTCGAGAAGGCGTAGGCCCGGCAGCCGCTGAAAGCCGTGCTTCTCGTAGAACGCGTGCCCGCGCGTAAACCGCGTATCGGAAAACAGGACGATCTCCCTTCCTCCGCGCGCTCGGATGTCGGTCATCGCAACGTCAAGCAGACGCGCGGCAAGCCCGGCGCCCCGCAAGCTTTCGTCGACATAGACCTTGCCGAGTTCGAAGACGTCGGGAGCGCGATTATGAAACCAGGCGATGGACCCAACGATTTCCTCGCCCTGCTCGGCGACAAACATGGCGCCGCCCTTCATCGCGTAATGCGTCGCAGGACGCCGCAATTCCGGAAATTCCATCGTTTCAAAAATGCATCCCTCATACTCGGCGAAGACGCGCTCGATTAACGCGGCGACCCGCCGGCCGTCCTGGTCTCTCGCTAAACGCAATCTGGTCGTTACCCTACCCTGCACTTTCAGCGCTTAGCTTGGTTCGCCTCCAAAAGCGAGTGCGCCAGCGCACAGACGATGGACGCAGTTTCCGAGAACGGGAGATTCTGAGTTCAAGCGCCCGCATTTTGCGCAAAGCGCAGCGCCGCAGCCGAGAGCGGCCGCACGGCGTTCGCCATGTTCGACGCATTCGCATTCGCCGCTGTGCCGTCGCGGACCCGGCCGAGAATCCCCTGCAGGATCGCCGCAAGTCTGAAAAGATTATAGGCGAAATAGAAATCGCGATGCGGAATCTCCGTGAGCCCTGCGCGGCGCGCATAGGCGTCGCAGTAGGCATCAAGCGTGGGAATACCGAGGCCGGCGAGATCCATTTCCGCGAGGGTGGGCATGGCCATGCCGGACTGGATGCGCGGCATGACCCAGGTCATGGCGTGATAGGTGAAGTCGGCGATGGCGTCGCCGACCGTCGACAACTCCCAATCGAGCACGGCGCGCACGCGCGACTCCCGGGCATCGAGAATGATGTTGTCGAGACGGTAGTCGCCATGAACAATCGCCGGCTTGAGCGTCGCTGGCGCGTGGTCCGGCAGCCACCTCATCAGGCGGTCCATCTCCGGAATGTCCACTGTGCGCGACGCCTCAAATTGCTTTGACCAGCGCGCAATCTGACGCGCCACATAGCCCTCCGCCTTGCCGTAGTCGCCAAGACCCACGGAGACCGGATCATAGGCGTGCAACTGGGCGAGCGTCGCATTCATCGCATCGAATATTGCGCTCCGCTCGGCGGGGTTGGACTCCGGGATGGCCGGATTCCAGAAGATTCGCCCCTCCACATGGCTCATCACGTAGAAGGCCGTGCCGATCACGGCCTCGTCCTCGCAAAGGAGGATCGGCTCGGCGACAGGAAAGCCGCGCCTGAAGAGCGCGCTGATGACGCGGAATTCGCGGTCCACTGCATGCGCCGAGGCGAGCAGCTTACCCGGCGGCTTTCGCCGTAACACATAGTTGCGCGCCGGCGTTTCGAGAAAATAGGTCGGGTTCGACTGGCCGCCCTTGAATTGCCTGACGGTGAGCGGCCCCTGAAACCCGGGCGCATGCGCTGCGAGATGGCGCGCAAGGCTGGCTTCGTCGAAGGCGAGCCTAGGCGAGACGTCCTTCACGCCGGAGAATGCGGTCTGTCGATCGGCCGTCATACGCAGCAGCCTATCAGCGGACGAAGCCTGTCGCCAGCGCGCGCGCCCATTCCGGACGTCCGAGGCGTTCGGCCTGCGCGGCGGCGCGATCCCAGTCATAGGGGATGGCGCGAAGATCTACGGTCCATGCGCCGCGGGCGAGCGTGGCGATGGCGTAGCGCGCATGCGGCGAACCGGCTTGCGAAACATGGGGCCGAGGCGGCGTCGGATCGACATAGCCCGGCGCGCCGACGCTGCCCGGATTGACGATCAGCGCGTCGCCGACCTTCGTCACGCGCGGCAAATGCGAGTGGCCGCAGAGCACAAGCGTCGCACGGTGACCTGAGAGGCGTGATTCAATATCGGTCGGCGCGGCCAACGCCATCTCGCCCTGATCATTGACGGATTCGAGAAGATAGGCGTTGTCGTCGTCCGGCCGCGCATGGAACATCAGGCATTCGCCGCGGCGCAGGTTGACAGGCAGCGCTCGCAACCATTCACGATGGCTCGCATCGACAGCGTCATAGGCGAAGGCGTCGGAGCCGATCATGTCGCTGCGCGCCTGCTCGCTGACCCAGCGGTCGTGATTGCCACGCACTGTCGGCCAGTCCTGCGCCATCAGGAGATCGGCCGTCTCGCGCGGCCACAGCGGCCCTGAAAGGCAGTCCCCGAGATTGACGGTGAAGTCCGGAGCCTGTGCCGCGAGGTCACGCATCACCGCTTCGAGCGCCAGCGCGTTGCCGTGAATGTCGGCGAGAATGGCGATCCGCATCAGTCGGCGGCTGTGAGAAACGGCAGAAGGGCCGCGAGCGTCGCGTCCGGGTTCTCCTCCGGCATGGAATGGCCCGAGTCGATCGCCTGCCCTGTTGCGTTGGGCGCGAATGTCGATCGCCATATGTCGAGCGGGCTCGACCCCGCCGCGGGAATGCCGGCGTCGCCCCAGAGGATGAGCGTCGGGCAGGAGATGGTTCTGCCAGCGCCCCGATCGATGGCGTCATGGGCGATGTCGATGGTGGCGCCGGCGCGGTAATCCTCGCAGCACGCATGGATGCGCGCCGGCTCCGAGAAGAAGGCGCGATAGCGCGCAAGCGCGCGTTCGTCATACGCGTCGAGAGACTTGCGCTTCGTAAAGCCGGCCAGCGTATGATCGATATAAGCGCGGTGCGCGCCGCCGATCAACGTCTCTGGCAATGGCTCGGGCTGCGCGAGAAACGGCCAGTGATAGACCTGCACCGCGCGTGCGGCGTTCATGCCTTCCCACATGGTGATGGTCGGGATGATGTCGAGCAGCGCAAGCTTCATCACGCGTTCCCGATGATCGAGCGCAAGCCTGTAGCCGACCCGCGCGCCGCGATCATGCCCGGCAAGATAAAATCGCATATGGCCCAACGATTCCATGACGCGCAGCACATCGCCGCCCATTTCGCGCTTGGCGTAGCGCTCGCCCTTGTCGCTCGCAGGCGCCGAGGATTGTCCGTAGCCGCGCAGATCCATCGCCACAACGGAGAACGATTCTGCGAGCCCGCCTGCGATGCGATGCCAAACGGCATGCGTTTGCGGATATCCGTGAATGAGAGCAAGCGGCGGGCCCGATCCGGCGGCGCGCGCGAAAATCCTGCCGGCGTCCGTATCGACCCAGTGCGATGCGAAGCCCGGGAAGAGGTCGAGAAGTTCGGACATGACGCAGGGTTGCGCGCCGAGTCGACACCGTCAAGTTTTCGAGCTGCGGCGAGCCCTGGGGCGGAACATTGGCAAATGATCAACTTACGCCCTGCGCCGCGCGCCAGCCGATATCGCTGCGGCAGAATCCGCCGGGCCAGTCGATCTTTGCGACCGCCGCATAGGCGCGCCTTTGCGCCTCAATGATCGTCGGCGCCGTCGCCGTCACCGCCAGCACGCGGCCGCCATTGGCGACAAGCGCGCCGTCCTTCAGCGCCGTGCCGGCGTGAAACACCAGCACATCCTCGATCGCTTCCGCCGCTTCGACGCCGCGGATGACCGAGCCCTTCTCGACCGCGCCCGGATAGCCGTTCGCCGCCATCACAACCGTGAGCGCCGCACGATCCCACAGACGCACATCGAAATTCGCCAGCACGCCGTCGCA
>JBEVKO010000130.1:0-3121 GCA_040509705.1 Beijerinckiaceae bacterium | reverse complement strand
ACCCGAAGAACGCCCCGAAGGCAAAGGCGCGCGACGTATTTGCCTACGTCATCCACGAGGGCAAGGTGCGCGCGCCCGCAGCCGCCATGGAGCTGATCGAGCGGCTTCGATAGGGACTTCGGCCCGGAAATCGCCATGCATTGACAAGCCTGCCCGACCCCGCGAAACCTGCCCGCAAGGCGCCGGCCCTTCGCCGGTGACCATCCGGCCCTTCGCCGGCACAACGGGGAAAATCAATGCAGTTTCGCGTTTCCATCCTCCTGCTCGCGCTCGGCGCGAACAGCGCCGCGGCCCAGCAGCTCGCGCCGAGCCCGACGCTCGATGCCATCAAGGCGCGCGGCCACCTCGAATGCGGCGTGCATCTCGGCCTGCCCGGCTTCTCCTTCGCCAACGACAAGGGCGAATGGAGCGGCATCGACGTCGACCTGTGCCGCGCGATCGCGGCCGCCGTGCTGGGCGACGCCTCCAAGGTGAAATATACCCCGACCTCGGTGCAGCAACGCTGGCCGATCCTGCAGTCGGGGCAGGTCGATCTCCTGTCGCGCAACACCACCATCACATATTCGCGCAACGTGACGCTCGGCATCAATTTCCAGGGCATCAATTTCTATGAAGGCCAGACCTTCATTGTGAAGACGGCGGCGGGCGCGAAGTCGCCGAAGGATCTAGACGGCGCGACGGTGTGCGTCGCCGCCGGGTCGACCGAAGAGAAGAACGCGGCCGACTGGTTCCGCGAGCGGAGCATGAAGACCACGATCGTCAATTTCCAGAAGAACGACGACGCCATCGCGGCCTACGACTCCGGCCGCTGCGACGCCTACACCGCCGGCGTCGGAGCGCTCGCTGGACAGCGCATCAAGCTGAAGGCGCCGAACGACCACGCCATTATGACCGAGCTGATCTCGAAAGATCCGCAGGGGCCGGTGACGCGCTACGGCGATGAACGGTTCCAGGCCGTGGTGCGGTGGGTGCTCAACGGCATGATCGCGGCCGAAGAGCTCGGAATCACTTCGGCCAACGTCGATGAGATGAAGGCGAAGTCGACCAACGCGGAAGTGCGGCGTCTTCTCGGTGCAGAGGGCGGTTTTGGCGCCATGCTCGGCCTCTCCAATGACTGGATGTACAACGCCATCAAGCAGGTCGGAAATTACGGCGAGAGCTATGAGCGCACGGTAGGATCGGGTTCGCCGCTGAAGCTGGCGCGCGGCGTCAACGCGCTCTGGAACAAGGGCGGACTGCTCTTCACGCCGCCTTTCCAGTGAGAAAAGCGCTCTTCGCTTTCCTTCTCCCCGCTCGCGGGGGAGAAGGTCGCCGCGCAGCGGCCGGATGAGGGGATGAAGAAGATTTGCGCTTCTCGTCGCGCGCGCCGACGCTAGGCCAAGGCCCCTCATCCGTCTGGCGCTTCGCGCCATCCACCTTCTCCCCGTTCCACGGGGAGAAGGCCGCGCAGGAACAGCCCGCCTCCACAATTGAAATTGATTCTTAATGCTCCGCCGCCTTCTCTATGACGCGAAGATCCGCGACGCGATCTATCAGGTCGCCTTGATTGCGGCGCTCGTGCTTGCGTTCGTCTGGTTCGTGCGGAACGCTTCGCAAAACCTCGTCAACGCCGGTATCGCATCGGGATTTGATTTTCTGTGGCGAACGTCCGGAATCGACGTTCCGTTCGTTCTGACGAACTATACGTCGCAGTCGCAGATCATCGACCTCATGTGGGTTGGCGTCGTCAACACGCTGCTGGTGACGCTGCTCGCCATGATCGGCGCGACGCTGCTCGGCTTCATCATCGGGCTCGGACGCCTGTCGTCGCACTGGCTGGTGGCGCGAGTCGCCGGCGCCTATGTCGAAGGCGTTCGCAACATCCCGCTGCTGTTCTTTGTCCTGTTCTGGTATTTTGGCGTCATCGCCGCGCTGCCGGCGCCCCGCCAGTCGATTGGTGTCTTCGGCGTTGCGTTCCTCAATAATCGTGGGCTTACGATTCCGGTTCCGACGGATCCGTATGCGTTCCGCATCGCGGCGCTCGTCTGCATCGCGGCGCTGGCGGGGGCCTGGCTCGCGGCGCGTCGCGCGCGCGCCGAACGCGACGCCAAGGGCGATACGTCATTCGGCTGGATCGCGGGCGCGCTCGCCTTTGCAGTTCCCGTCATCGCCTTCGTGATCGCAGCTATGGCGTCGAGCTGGGACATCCCCGCGCTGCGCGGCTTCAACTATCGCGGCGGCTTCGTGCTTGTCCCCGAATTCGTGGCGCTTCTCGCTGCGCTCGTGACCTACACCGCCGCATTCGTCGCCGAGATCGTGCGCGGCGGCATCGAGGCGGTGCCGCGCGGCCAGAGCGAGGCGGCGAATGCGCTGGGACTCACGACGACGCAGCGATTGCGCCTCGTCGTCGTGCCGCAGGCGCTGCGCGTCATGACGCCGCCGATGACGAGCCAGTATCTCAACGTCCTGAAGAATTCGTCCTTCGGCGCCGCCATCGCATACCCTGAACTGGTCAGCGTGTTCATGGGATCGGCGCTCAACAACACTGGCCAGGCGATCGAGATCATCGCCATCACGCTTGCAATCTATCTCGCGATCGGACTCGCCGTATCGGTCTTCATGAACTGGTACAACGAGAAGACGAAGCTGGTGACCCGATGACCGCTTCGCTGTCTCTCGTCCGAGCGCGGCTCTTTTCCGGGCCGATCGCCAGCCTCGTCACGCTCCTGATCGGGACTGCGATCATCATGATCGGCTGGCCGCTGCTGAAGTGGGCCGTGCTCGACGCCAACTGGACCGGATCGACGCGCAACGACTGCACGGCGCCGGGCGCCTGCTGGGTGTTTGTGAAAGCGCGGTTCGGCCAGTTCATGTACGGGCTTTATCCGGTCGACCAGCGCTGGCGCGTCGATCTCTGGGCGATCGCAACCGCCGCCAGCATCGGCGCGCTGCTGTGGAAGGGACTTCCCTATCGCAAATGGGCGGCGCTCGCCGTCATCCTTCTCCTGCCGCCGCTCGGCGTGTGGCTGCTCGCCGGCGGCTTCGGGCTCCGGCCCGTCGAGACGCGGGAATGGGGCGGCCTGATGCTGACAATGTTTCTCGCGATCTACGCCGGGATCATCGCCATTCCGCTCGGGATCGT
>JBEVKO010000129.1:0-5342 GCA_040509705.1 Beijerinckiaceae bacterium | reverse complement strand
CTCGTCGGCCGGCACGACTTCACGACGTTCCGCGCCACGCACTGCCAGGCGAAGAGCCCGATCAAGACACTCGACCGGCTCGATGCAACGCGCTCCGGCGACGCCATCGACATCGTCGCCGTGTCGCGGTCGTTTCTCCACAACCAGGTGCGGTCGATGGTGGGCTCGCTCGTCGAGGTCGGTCTCGGCCGATGGACGGCGGAAGACATTCGCGCGGCGCTCGAAGCCAAGGACCGAACGCGGTGCGGGCAGGTCGCGCCGGCGCAGGGGCTTTATCTCGCCGGCGTCGACTACTGAAGGCGCTGCGGGAACAACGACCGCTGGCTCGCGTTCACCTGCCGAGAACCGGCGGCCCTCGGCCGCGGGTCACGCGCATTTCTGAGGAGACAGCCATGGCCACGCCTACAACCGCGAGCGACAGCATGCTGAAGGCGGTCGACACCGCCCGCGATCAGATGGTCGACAGCGCCAGCAAGATCGGAAACCTCGCGATGGAGGAAGCCGCCAAGGTGAAGACGGCCGTGACCGACGGCGCCGCCGACGTCGCCGACAAAGCAGTGAGCGCGGCTAAGACCCAGGCGGGCGAATTCCAGAACATGCTGACCAAGGAAATCAACGAACGTCCGCTGCGGGCGCTCGCGGTGGCGGCCGCGATTGGATTCCTGTACGGCTGGAGTCGCAAGTAAGGCGCCGGATCGGGTGGTTAGGCCGCGAAATATTCCCCGATGATGCGTCGATAAATCCGCGCAAGCCCTTCAAGATCGCTCACCGAGACGCGCTCGTCGATCTGATGCATCGTCTGGCCGACAAGGCCGTATTCGATGACGTCGCAATAGTCCTTGATGAAGCGCGCGTCGGACGTTCCGCCGGTCGTCGAGAGTTGCGGGCGCTTGCCCGTCTCCGCCTCGACGGCGCGCGCGACGGTCTCGACGAAGTGCCCCGGCTTGGTCAGGAAGGCGGGCGAGTTGGACCGATCGAACGTCAGCGTGAATCGCACGCTGTTTCCAGCGGCGCGCTCGCACCGGAGCCTGATCTCGTCTTCGAGAGACGCATGCGTCCAGCGATCGTTGAAACGAATGTTGAAGATCGCGTGCGCTTCGCCAGGTATGACGTTTGCCGACGGATTGCCAACATCCACTGATGAAAATTCGAGGTTCGACGCCTGGAAATGCTGCGTTCCATCGTCGAGCGCCTGGTCCTGCAGGGCGATGAGCAGCTTCGTCATGCCGCGGATCGGATTGTCGGCGAGATGCGGATAGCCGACATGGCCCTGCTTGCCATGCACAGTGATCCTGCCCGTCAGCGAACCGCGGCGACCGATCTTGATCATGTCCGACAGCGTGGCCGGATTGGTCGGCTCGCCAAGAATGCAATGATCGAAGCGCTCGCCGCGTTCATGCGCCCATTGCAACAGCTTAACCGTGCCGTTGACGGCGGGTCCTTCCTCGTCGCCCGTGACGAGGAAGGCGATGGCGCCGCGCGAAACGCCTTGCGTCTTCACATAGTCGATCGCAGCGGCAACGAACGCCGCGATTCCGCCCTTCATGTCGACGGCGCCCCGGCCATAGAGCACTCCGTTCGCGACATCGGCGGAGAAGGGCGGATGGGACCAGCGCTGTTCATCGCCCGGCGGCACGACGTCGGTATGGCCCGCAAACAGGAGACAGGGGCGGCCTTCGCCGATTTTCGCATAGAGATTGTCGATGTCGGGAGTTCCCGGCTCGCTGAACCTCACGCGTTCGCAGGCGAAGCCGTTCGCCAAGAGGACGCTCGCAAGAAAAGCCAGAGCGCCGCCCTCATGCGGCGTAATGGACGGACAGCGGATCAGCCCCTGCGCGATCGACAACGCATCGCCCACTCGGGCGTTGGATTGTATTCCAGTTTCCAGCATCAGTCGCGCAGCAACTCATTGATGCCCGTCTTGGCGCGCGTCTGCGCGTCGACCGTCTTGACGATGACGGCGCAGTAAAGCGACGGGCCCCAATTTTCGCCAGGCAGCGGCTTGCCCGGCAACGATCCGGATACGACGACCGAGTAGGGCGGCACCTTGCCGATATGGATCTGGCCGGTCTGACGATCGACGATCTTGGTGGATGCGGAAATGAATACGCCCATCGAGATGACGGAGCCTTCGCCAATGACGACGCCTTCAACCACTTCCGAGCGCGCGCCGATGAAGCAGTTGTCCTCGATGATCGTCGGATTGGCCTGCAACGGCTCCAGCACGCCGCCGATGCCGACGCCGCCCGAGAGATGCACATTCTTGCCGATCTGCGCGCATGAGCCGACGGTGGCCCAGGTGTCGACCATGGTGTTGGAATCGACATAGGCGCCGACATTCACAAAGCTTGGCATCAACACGACGTTCGGCGCGATATAGGCGCTCTGGCGCACCACGCAGTTCGGAACGGCGCGGAAGCCGGCCTTGGCGAATTTGGCCTTGGTCCAGCCCTCGAATTTCGACGGCACCTTGTCGAACCAGCCAGCCCCGCCGGGTCCGCCCTTGACGACGCCGGAATCGTTGAGGCGAAACGACAGGAGGACGGCCTTCTTCAGCCACTGACGCGTCACCCATTCGCCATCGACCTTCTCGGCGACGCGCGCGGCGCCCGAATCCAGCAAAGCGAGGGCCTGCTCGACCGATTTGCGCACGGCGCCCTTGGTCTTCGCCGTGACGGCGGCGCGATCCTCCCACGCCTTCTCAATTGTCGGTTCCAGCTTGGCGGTTGACATGACTGATCCTCTGACGGCCGGGACGGATCGCCCAAGGTCCGCAAGGAGTCAACCGCAAGGCGAACGCGCGGCGATTGGCGCGGACGCATGCGAAAAGGGCGGTCCCGATCAGGACCGCCCCTTCCGCCCAGTCTTTCGCCGAACGCTATTTTACTTTGCGTATTTGAACGCCGGCGCAGCCTTCAACTGCTCAGCCGTCATGTTGACGATTGCGCGGTACGGATATGCGCGCGGGCCTTCAGGCACCGTTCCTGTCGTCGTCGGCTCAGTGCGCGGAGCCGTCGAAGTGGTCGGGCTCGTAGGAGTCGGCGGGTTCGGAGGAGCGGCAGCGCGCGGCGCTTCCTCAACCCATTTGACCTCGTTTATCGGCACTGCGACGTCATGCTTGCCGATGCCGAGGAAGCCGCCGACGCTGATGATGACAGCTTCGACCTTGCCGTCCTTGTCGAGCAACATGTCGGAGATGTCGCCGATCTTCTCGGCGCCCGCATTATAGACATCGACGCCCGGCATCTTGCTGGCCAGCCACTGGCCCATCTTCTGCTCGGTCATGTGGGGCGCAGGCGTCACCGGCGCAGGGGCGGCCGGCGCAGCCGCTGCGGGCGGGCTCGGAGCCGGGGCGGGCGTGGTGGTCTGCGCCAGGGCCGGAGCGCTCATCAGCGCGGCGCCCATGACGGCGGCGCGGAAAATGTCGAATTTCATGGTCGTTCTCCAATAGTGCCGTGCGCCGTGCGCACTCCTATCGGAACGTTGCGGCGCTCCCGCTGTTCCCTTCGTTGAAGGGAAAGTGCGGCGGCGCCGGCTTCCGTTGCGCCATGCCTTCGCTGAGAGTTGCATGGATCAGAGCGGCGATCGCTGCCTGATCGCGGCTGCGAGCGTGCCTTCGTCGAGATAGTCGAGTTCTCCACCGACGGGCACGCCGTGCGCGAGCTTCGTCGCCTTCACAGGCAGATGAGCAATGAGATCGGTGATGTAATGCGCCGTCGTCTGACCATCGACGGTGGCGTTGAGCGCGAAAATCACTTCCTCGATCGTTGAGTCAGCCGCGCGCGCGACAAGGCCGGGAATGCGCAGGTCCTCGGGACGCACGCCGTCGAGCGCCGACAGGGTTCCACCGAGAACATGGTAGCGGCCGTTGACGACGCCGGCGCGCTCCAGCGCCCAGAGATCAGCGACATCTTCCACGACGACGATGATGGTCGGATCGCGCCGCTGATCGGCGCAGATCGCGCAAGGATCGGTGGTGTCGACATTGCCGCAATTCGAACAGGCGAGGACGCGATCGGCCGCGAGGCGCATCGCGTCGGCGAGCGGCGCCATGAGCTGGTCGCGCTTCTTGATGAGCTGCAGAGCCGCGCGCCGCGCCGAGCGCGGTCCAAGTCCCGGCACGCGCGCGAGCAGCTGAATGAGACGTTCGATCTCAGGGCCGATGGAGGCGGGCAAGTCTCACTCTTTCAAACTTGCAACGAACGCAAGCAGCGCGAAGCCGGCGCAGCGGCGCGAGTGTAAGCCGCCAATTGCTTCAGCGCCCCCTCATGCGGCGGCTGCGCCGCCGTTTCTCCTTCTCCCCGCTTAAGCGGGGAGAAGGTGTCGCCGAAGGCGGCGGATGAGGGGCTGTGGAACTGCGCGCGCAATCTCAAAACAACTTCAACCCCGGCGGCAATGGCAATCCGCCGGTCATGTCCTTCATCTTCTCTTCCATGACGCGCTCGACCTTGCTGCGCGCATCGGCGTGAGCGGCGACAATGAGATCTTCAAGAATCTCCGCCTCGCCTTCCTTCAGCAGCGAGGGGTCGATGTTGACCGATCTCAGCGCTCCCTTGGCGCTCATCGTCACCTTGACCATGCCGCCGCCCGACTGGCCTTCGAGGTCGAGGGTTTCCATTTCGGACTGCAGGTCGGCCATGCGCTTCTGCATGGCCTGCACCTGCTTCATCATTCCCATCAGATCCTTCATGCGACTGTCTTCCCTTGAATGATTTCACCGAGATTCAGAGATCGTCGTCGCCATACTCGGACAACGCGTCCAAATCGAGATCGGGCTCGCCGTCGTCGCGCTCGACCGGCGCAGGCGGCGGCGCCTCGTTCCCATCGCGAATGGCGACAATCTGGGCGCCCGGATAAAAATCGAGAATGGCCTGCACCAGCGGCTCGGCGCGCACGCCGGTGATCTTCTGCTGCTCGGCCGCCTCCCTGCGCTCGCGGATCGTCGGCGCACCGGCCTCCTGCGACAACGCGACGATCCATCTATCGCCCGTCCAGTCCTGGAGCTTACGGGCGAGATCGTTCGGCAGAGTGCGAGAGCCTCCCTCGACAAGCGCAAATTCTATGCGGCCCTGCTCGAAGCCGACGAGCCGCACGTCGCGCTCGAGCGCGATCTTGAACTGGATCTCGCGATTTTTCTCCGCGAGCGCGATCACGTCCTCGATCGATTTCAGAACGATGCGCGGCGCTGGTTGAACGCTTGCGGCGGGCTGTCCGCGCGCCTCGATGCGGGGCGCACCGGTTCCCGTCGCAGCGAGCACGGGCGGGGCAAATTGCATCGCGCGCGATGCGGCGGGCCCCCCTCCCCCGCCTCCGCCGCCCGGTCCTGCGGAGCCGCCGCCGGC
>JBEVKO010000128.1:0-5629 GCA_040509705.1 Beijerinckiaceae bacterium | reverse complement strand
TTCCCCTTGGCTGCGCCGGCGGGCTTGCCTTCGCGCTCCTGTCGCGCTCGCCAAATCTGTTGCTGCGCTGGCCGATGGCGATCATGGTCGATGTGTTCCGCGCCCTGCCCCCGCTCGTCGTGCTGATTTTCGTTTATTCGGGATTGCCTTTCGCCTGCGTCCGCCTGTCGCCGCTCGCCGCCGTGTGCATTGCGTTCTTCTTCAACACGTCGAGCTACTACGGCGAAATCCTGCGCGCGGGTCTGGACAGCATCGGAACGGGCCAGCGCGATGCGGCGATGGCTCTTGGGCTGAGGCGCTGGCAGAGCATGGCGCTCGTCATTCTTCCCCAGGCCGTGCGCAATGTCCTGCCCGATCTCTTGTCCAACACCATCGAGGTGGTGAAGCTGACATCTTTGGCGAGCGTTGTGGCGTTTCAGGAAATTCTGTACTCGGCCGAGATGGCGCGCTCGATCACCTTCAACGCCTCGCCGCTGGTGTTGGCTGGCTTCATATATCTCGTCCTTCTTTGGCCGTTTGTGCGTCTTCTGTCGCGCTTTGAACGGCGGATCGCCGCGTAAGGAGCACCTCATGCGCAATATCAGGGTCGCCGCAGCCCAGCTCGGCCCGATTCAGAAGGCGGAAACGCGCCAACAGGTCGTCGCGCGCCTCATGCGCATGCTGGACGACGCCGTCGCCGCGAAGGCTGACCTCATTGTCTATCCCGAACTTGCGATAACGACGTTTTTCCCGCGCTGGCACATGACCGATCAGGCGGAGGTCGACCAATGGTTCGAGACGTCGGCGCCCAGCAACGCGACGGCGCCCTTGTTCGAGAAGGCCAAGGCGAACCATATCGCCATGTGCCTTGGTTATGCGGAAAAGACGCCGGAAGGCAGGCGCTTCAACACGGCGATCCTGATCGACAAGGACGGAGCGCAGATCGGCAAGTACCGCAAGGTCCATCTTCCCGGCCATTCGGAATACGATGCCAAGCGCGCGTTCCAGCACCTGGAGAAGCGCTATTTTGAACCCGGCGACCTCGGGTTTCCGGTCTTTCGCGCGCTCGGCGGCGTGCTTGGCATGTGCATCTGCAACGACCGGCGCTGGCCCGAGACCTATCGCGTGATGGGACTGCAGGGCGTCGAGCTCATCATGCTCGGCTTCAACACGCCGTCGGTGAATTCGCAGAATCCTTCGGAAGGCCCGGAGCAGCGCATGTTCCACCACAAGCTGTCGCTTCAGGCCGGCGCCTACCAGAACTCAACCTGGGTCGTCGCCGTCGCCAAGGCTGGCGTCGAAGACGGGCATCCGCTCATGGGGGGAACCCTCATCGTCGATCCCAACGGGCAGATCGTCGCCGAGCTGGAAGGGGAATCCGACAGCATCCTCGTGCATGATTGCGACCTCGACGCGACCCGGTTCGGCAAGGAAACGATTTTCGACTTCGAGCGACACCGTCGCATTGAGCATTACGGGCTGATCACCGAACGCGTGGGCGCAATTCCGCCGGACTAGGGCTGTGCCTCCGCATCGCGTTCACTCGTTCGTCCCCGGTTCCATGCAGTGAGCGTCAGCGAAAGCAATGGAGAATCGGGGTCCTTCTCAAAGACTCCGCGCCGCAGGCGCGTCACACAATTTCGCGGAAGCTTGCAACACGCTGAAGTTTCGCGCTCGCTGCGCTCGCATTTCTTGCTCGACCCCTGTGTGTTGGGGATGGTCATGATGGGGCGGGCGGGATGTCGTTGGACCCCTGATCCTTTCGGATCTCAGTCCGGCGGATCCCCGCCCGCTTTGCATCGCATCCTCGCCGTTCCGGGGATGAAGTTGGTCAAATGCGTAGACGCGCGCCAGCGAACCGCACTGCGCCGAGCGCCATCGTCACCGCCGCCTGAGTCGGATCGATCACGGGGACTCCGAGGGTTCGTTCCAGCGCCACGCGATGGCGCGCCATGCCGGCGCAGCCCATCAAGACGACATTGGCGCCGTCGCGATCGCGCAATTCCTCGCCGACAGCAATCATGCGCTGCAAGGTCTCGTCCCCCGAGGCAGTGTCGGCCACCGACATTTCGAGCGCCCGCTCGCCGGCAAGGCGCTCCATCAAACCCATCTGGCGGAGGTAGCGGATGTGACGCGGGATGGACCCGGTCTTGATGGCGATGACGCCAAAACTCGCGCCCATCGCCAGCGCCGTGAGCACGCCGCATTCGGCGATTCCGAAGACCGGTCGCGACGTCGCTTCCCGGCAGACATGAAGCCCCGGATCGGAATAACACGCGATCACGAAGGCGGAGGACGAATTGTCATTCGCGACGAGCCGCGCCAGCGGCAGCGTGACGCTCTCAACATGCTTCTGCGTCTCGATTCCGAACGGTCCCTCCGCCAAAGTCGTGCATCGAATGTCCGGCCCATCGGCGAAGCGCAGGGGATCGAGCGCCTCGGCAAGGCCGTCCGTGACGGCCTCGTTGGAGTTCGGGTTGATCACGTGAATGATCGGTCGCATGGTCCGGTCGATCCATCTCGCCGCGCCTGAGCGGCTTTCCGAGGAAATATGGCTTACGACCTTATCATTCGTGGCGGAACTGTCGCCACCTCCTCCGATGCTTTTGTCGCCGACGTGGCCATCCGGGGCGAACGCATCGTCGCGATCGGCCTCGATCTCGGGGCAGCGACAACTTCGATCGACGCCATTGGGAAGTTGGTGCTTCCGGGCGGCGTCGATACGCACAGTCATATCGAGCAATTGTCCGCGGCGGGAATCATGAACGCGGATACGTTCGAAAGCGCTACGGCCTCCGCCGCGTTCGGCGGCACGACGACAGTCATCTCGTTCGCCGCACAGCATGTCGGCATGTCGCTCGCCAAGGTTGTCGAGGACTACCACGTCCTCGCCAGACGCGGCGCAATTGTGGACTACGCGTTTCACATGATCCTCGCGGATCCGACCGAGGCGACGCTCAACGAGGAACTGCCGCATCTGGTGAAGTCCGGCCATTCTTCGATCAAAGTCTTCATGACCTATGATCGGCTCAAGGTGGATGATGAGCGGCTTCTCGATGTGCTGGTGAAGGCGCGCGAGCTCGAAGCCTTCGTCATGGCGCACGCCGAAAATCACGGCATGATCACGTGGCTGTCCAATCGGCTGCTGGCGCGCGGTTATCGCGCGCCAAAGTTCCATGCGGTGGCCCACGCGCGCGCGTCCGAAGCCGAAGCGTTCCACCGATTCATTGCGCTCGCCGCGCTCGTCGACCAGCCGGCGATGCTCTACCACGTCTCGACCAGGGAAGGCGCGGCTGTCATCCGCGGAGCGCGCGGCCGGGGATTGAAGATTTTCGCCGAAACCTGTCCGCAATATCTCTTCCTGACGCGCCTCGATCTCGATCGGCCGGGAAGCGAGAGCGCAAAATTCGTCTTCTCCCCTCCCCCGCGCGAGAAAGACGATCAGGATGCGCTCTGGCGCGCGCTCTTGCTTGGCGATCTGCAGGTCGTCTCCTCGGACCATGCGCCATACGCGTTCGACGCGACGGGCAAGCTGCGTGCGGGTCCCGACCCCGATTTCAAACAGGTCGCGTCCGGACTGCCGGGTTTGGAGACCCGACTGCCACTCATGTTCGACGCGATGGTGTCGTCGGGCCGGTTTTCGGTCAGCGACTTCGTCAGGTGGACGACGACCGAGCCGGCGAAACTGTACGGGCTGCACCCGAGGAAAGGCGCGATCTCGATTGGCGCGGACGCCGACATTGCGATCTGGGATCCGCAGAGGAGCGTCACACTTCAGAACGACGCGATGCACGACCGCACTGGATACACGCCCTATGCGGGCCGAACGCTGCGGGGATGGCCGGACACCGTGATCCGGCGCGGAGAGATCATTGTGACCGGCGGCAAGCTGAAGGCGTTAGCGGGGTCAGGACAATTTCTGCCGCGCGCGGCCGGCGCGGCGGCGAAGCCGGCGGGCTCGCTATCGCCTGAATTTGATCCGGAGCGGAACTACGGCGCAAATCTCTATTGAAGTTCCTGATGTTCCTGAAGTTCTCCCGCGCCGCGGATCCGACATTCGCCGAAGCATGTCCGTAAAATGACCCTTGGCGCGGCGGGCGCGGATGCATTAGCCTCCCTGCCCGGACCATCAAGGTTCTGTCCGCGCTCCCTCGATGGAGTTACGGGTTTCGCCAGAGGCGGCCGCGCTATGCGCAGGAACGCCCCGCTTGAGGAGGAAGACCGATGTCAGTCTCGAGACGTAAGATATTGCTGGGAGGCGCAGGCGTAATCGCAGCGCCGGCCATCATTTCCAGCGCCGCGCTGTCGCAGGGCGGCGGAAAGTTTACGCCCGAGTCCGGCGCATCGCTCCGCGTCCTGCGGCCGACCAAGTTCGTCGATCCCGACGAAATCATATTTCGTGAAAATACCGAGGCCTTCACCAAAGCGACCGGCGTGCCGGTGCGCGTCGACTTCGCGGGGTGGGAAGACCTGCGGCCGCAGACCGCTGTCTCCGCCAACACAGGAGCGGGACCGGACGTTGTGGTGGGCTGGATCGACGACCCGCACATTTACGCCGACAAGTTGGTCGATATGACAGACGTCGCCAGCTATCTCGGCGACAAGTATGGCGGCTGGTATCCGCTGGCTGAACGCTTAGGGAAGAAGCACGGCACCAACCAGTGGATCTCTATCCCGATGGGCGGATCCGGCGGCCCCTGCGTCTATCGGGAATCCTGGGTGAAAGAGGCGGGTTTTGACGGCGTTCCCAAGGATCTCGACGGCTTCCTCAAGCTTTGCCAGGCGCTGAAGAAGATCAATCATCCCGCGGGTTTCGCCCTCGGCAACGCGGTCGGCGACGGCAACGGTTTCACGCACTGGCTCGTCTGGGCGCATGGCGGCTTCATGGTCGATGAGAACCTGAAGGTCGCAATCAACAGCAAGGAGACCGTGGCGGCGCTGAAATACGCCAAGGAACTGTATGAGACTTTCATTCCGGGCACGCTGTCCTGGCTCGATCCGAGCAACAACAAGGCGCTGACGGCGGGCGAAATCGGCCTGAGCCAGAACGGCGTTTCGCTCTATTTCTCGATCAAGAACTCGAAGGACCCGGACACCGCAAAGATCGGCGCCGACCTCAATCACGCACGCATGCCGGTTGGTCCCGTCGGCCGGAACACTGAGACGGCGCTTGTCGTCAACGCCATGGTGTTCAAGCACAGCAAGTTCCCGAACGCCGCCAAGGCCTATCTCCAGTTCATGATGGAGCAGGACCAATATGATAAATGGCTGACTGGCTGCTACGGCTACTGGGCGCAGCCGCTCAAGGCTTACGCCAAGAGCAAGGTCTGGGAGAGCGATCCAAAGATCCTGGTCTATCGGGACACGCTCGAGCACGCGCTGTGGTACGGCTACAAGGGGCCGATCACGGAGGCCGCAGGCGCGGTCAACGCCGAATACATCATGGTGCAGATGGTGGCCTCGGTTTGCGCGGGTCAGGCGACGCCTGAACAGGCCGCCGCCGAAGCTGAGCGCCGCGCCAAGCGCTACTATCGCCGCGCGGGATAAGACACCCAAGATGTCATGGCCGGGCTCGTCCCGGCCAGCCAGGCCACTCGCGTGATGAGGCTGCAAGTCGTGGATGCCCGGGACAAGCCCGGGCATGACGTTC
>JBEVKO010000127.1:0-3561 GCA_040509705.1 Beijerinckiaceae bacterium | reverse complement strand
GCCGACGCCTGCGCCGTCCGAGAGATCGTCGATGCCGAGCTTGGCGCGCAGCCGATACATGCTGAGGCGTTTCATGAGGTCGGAAATCAGCGGCCGCGGCGCGTCGATGAGAAACCCGCCGCCGTCCTCCTGCGGCGCTTCAGTGATGAAGAAATCGGCGACGATCTTCCCTTGCGGCGTCAGCAACGCCCCCCAGCGCCCTTCGCCGGGCGTCAGGGAAGCGACATCGCACGTCACGAGATTGTTGAGCCAGGCGCGCGACTCATCGCCGCTGATGCGGATGACGCCGCGATCCTGAAGAAATGCATGGGGCATGACGGGCAACCTTTGGTCGCCGCAGCGATAGGGCCTTGGCGGCGAAGGTTCAAGCAGAGTTGGTTTTGGGCGAACTTTACGGGAGCCGGCGTGTTCTTTCCCGAACAAATGTGAGGGAGCGCATCATGTCGGGCCTGTCGCACATCGCCTTCGGACTCGTGGCGTTTGGCGCCGTCCCAGTCGGCGCGCAGACCACCGGGTCGATCTCTCCGCTGGAAATTTTTGAAGGACGTTTTGCCGGAAAGGGCTCGCTCGCCCGCGCCGGCGGCGCGCCGCGGACGCTGGATTGCGACCTTACCGGCCGCGCGAGCGGCGACCGATACAGCCTCACCGGCACATGCCACGCAAGCATCATCGTGAGCGCCAATGTCAGCATCGAAGTCAGATGCATCGGCAGCCGCTGCAGCGGTTCTTTCCGCGACGGGCGCGGCACGGTGTCCTCTCTGGTTGGAGAAAGACGCGGGGAAACGCTGAGCTTCCTTGCGACCGAGACCGCCGAGAGCGTGCGACCCGACCCCCCGGCGCACATGACGCTCACCCGCCGGCGCGAAGGCATCGCTCTTTCGGTGCGCAACACCGAGCCGACCAAGGGCTCCGCCATTTCGCTCGAACTCAGAAAGCAGTGACGCTTGCCTCGGGGCGCAGCGCGGTCTAGCCGTCGCAGCGGAGGCGGACCATGGCTGACGCTTATGATGCGATCTATCGCGGCGGAACCGTGGTCAACCACGATGGCCGCCATCCATCCGACGTCGGAATCCGCGACGGCCGCATAGACTTCATCGGCGATCTCGCGCGCGCCTCGGCCGGCGAGATTATCGACTGCGCAGGCCTTCATCTGCTGCCCGGCGTCATCGATACGCAGGTGCACTTCCGCGAGCCTGGCCTGACGCAGAAAGAAGACCTCGAGACCGGGTCGCGCGCCGCGGTGCTCGGCGGCGTCACAGCGGTCTTCGAGATGCCGAACACTATTCCGCTGACGGTGTCGGCGGATGCGCTGGCCGACAAGCTGAAGCGTGCGAAGAATCGCATGCATTGTGATTTCGCCTTCTGGGTGGGCGGCACGCATGAGAACGTGAAGGACCTGCGCGAGCTCGAACGTCTGCCCGGCGCCGCGGGCGTCAAAGTGTTTATGGGCTCCTCCACCGGGTCGCTTCTCGTCGAGGACGACGCCGGCGTGCGCGACATCCTTTCGCAAACAACGCGGCGCGCCGCATTCCACTCCGAAGACGAGGGCATGCTGCGCGAACGAGCGCATCTGCGCGTCAAGGGCGACCCGTCCTCACATCCGGTGTGGCGCTCGGCCGAGGTCGCCCTGCGTTGCACGGAACGCCTGGTGCGCATTGCGCGCGAGGTAGGCGCGCGCATTCATGTGTTGCATATCTCGACTGCCGACGAGATGCGATTTCTGCAAGACCATAAGGATGTCGCCTCCTGCGAGGTCACGCCGCATCATCTCACCCTTGTTGCGCCTGATTGCTACGCCCGCCTCGGAACCTATGCGCAGATGAATCCCCCGGTGCGCGATGCGGCGCACCGCGACGGAATCTGGGAAGGCGTCCGCATCGGCGTCGCCGATATTCTCGGCTCCGATCACGCGCCGCACACGCGCGAGGAGAAGGATCACGAATATCCAGCCTCGCATTCGGGAATGACCGGCGTGCAGACTCTTGTCCCGATGATGCTGGATCATGTGAACGCCGGCCGCATGACGCTCGAGCGCTTCGTCGACATGACGAGCGCCGGACCGCAGCGCCTCTTCAATATCGCGGGCAAGGGCCGACTCGCCGCCGGCTATGACGCGGACATCACGATCGTCGATCTCAAGCGCCGCGAAACCATCCGCAACGCGTGGATCGCATCTCGTTGCGGCTGGACGCCTTATGACGGCGTCGCCGTAACCGGATGGCCGATGGGAACGGTGGTGCGCGGCAACCGCGTCATGTGGGACGGCGAAATCGTGACGCCTTCGCAGGGCGAGTCGGTGCGCTTCGCCGAGACGGCGCCGGGACAGGGATAAGGGGAAGCGGAGCCTTAATCCTTCGCCGGCTTCGCCACCAGTCGAAGGCCCAGCGCCTGCATCGTTTTCAGCACCATGCTCAAGGGCGGGTCGCTGTCGGCGCTGAGTGAACGGTAAAGCGTCTCGCGCGCCAGACCTGAATCGCGCGCAACGCGCACCATGCCGTGCGTGCGCGCAACGATCCCGAGCGCATCTGCGATGGCGGCGGCGTCGCCGCTGGCGAGGGCGTCGGTGAGATAGGAAGAGATCGTGTCGCCCGCATTGGCGCGGAGATTTTTTGCAACCATCGGATTCATCAGCGCCATTGATTACTCTCCGGTCAGAAAATAGTGCCATGTGCCGTCGGCCCCGAGGCCGATGCGATCGCCGAGATATCTGCGCCTCTCAAGCGACTCTTTGATGACGTTTGCAGGAACGACGCGATAAAGCGAAACCCAATCGGAAGGGCCGAGCTGCTCCCACATCATTTCGGCGAACGCAGGCCAGACATACATTTCCTGCGGCTTGCCGGGGTTGATATGCGCGTATGGCGCGTCGAGCAGATTTACGAGGCGCGCCATGACGTCGCGCCCATCCCTGTCGAATGATTTGCCGCGCAACTGTTCGACGAGATCTCCTTTCCCGCCGCGCACGATCGCGGGCGGCGTTTCGTTGCGTTCGAGCGCGATGCGCAGCTTCTCGATGTCGCCGGACTTCGCCGCGTCGAGAATTCGCCCGCGCATCTCGGCGACGCGGGACGGCAGCTTCGCCAGATCGCTCTCGGCGACAACCTGCGGCTGAGGCCGTGAAGGCGCAGGAGGCTGCGGCGTGGCGCGCGATGATTGAGCGTTGACCGCATGCGGCGCCATCGCCGCCACGACGGCGCTGACCGCGCATAGGGGAATTATGGTTCGCTCCATGATGCGAATCCTGAGCTGCTTCGCATGGCCAAAGCAAGTCGAGGCGAGGGTCAGGATGTGACCGGACCGGCTGAGGCGTTGCGAGCGCGAATT
Organism: Beijerinckiaceae bacterium; assembly: GCA_040509705.1. GTDB lineage: Bacteria > Pseudomonadota > Alphaproteobacteria > Rhizobiales > Beijerinckiaceae > Terrirubrum. The sequence goes on along the minus strand of JBEVKO010000127.1, from coordinate 237 downwards.
TTGTCAATCGATAACGCGCCTGCGGCGCGTGGCCCTATTTTCCGCTCGCCGCCGCTCGCTGCATGGTGTCGGAGACGAGGTGAAGCGAGGACGACTAGTGCCTTTTTTGGCGGGAATAGTCGCCGTTGCGAATCTTCGCGGCGAAGCTTTCGACAAAGACCGCGACCGGCTCCTCGCCATAGATGCTGACGAGTTCAGTCAGCCCGGCGGCGATCGCAGCGCGCGCCATGGATTCAG
>JBEVKO010000126.1:0-3642 GCA_040509705.1 Beijerinckiaceae bacterium | reverse complement strand
GAACACATTCTTAGGGTTGACCTCGAGCAAGGCGCACTCATCGCCGAACTTCCTTACATCGGCGGCGGACGCTACTGCGTTTATCGGTTTAGCTATGGTGACGTCATCGTTCCGGGGCCAAACATTGCGCGCTGCTTGTTGGCAATGCCCTGGTTTGGGGCAGTTCATGGCCGCATCCTCAACGACAACCGGATTTGATTGCTATGTCGATACTAAACGGCCTCCCCGTCAATTTCATCTTTTCCGAAGACGCCGTGAGGGAGATCGAGCGCATGCGCGCTCTGCTGAAGGCTGGATCGGCCTCCAGCGCCGACGTCCTGAGCGTCGGTTGGGGTTTCTTCAAGCCGAAGGGCTTCCCGGATTTCGAGGCGCCGGCGCTGGGCTTCTATGGCGATGCAGATCGCGAGTCGCTTGCGGGCGGCATTGAAATCGTGTCCGGAATTGAGGTCTTCTTCTTCATTCTGAAGGAACATCATTCAAAGTTTGCGGGGAAGGTTCTCGACTTCTCAGCAGAGCGGATGTTCTTCCTGCGCGAGCCATGAGCATCGCAAGCGCTGCTCGCCGAGCTCGGCGGCGGCCTTCGCGACTATTCCAGATGACAATTGAGAGGCGCTGATGTCGAAGGTCAACGGCATGCTCGTCAACTTCACCATTTCAAGCGCCGCGAAAGCAACGATCGAGCGCCTTCGCCTGTTCTGGGACGAGAATACACCAGAGCCCGCCGCCATCGCCGTCGTCGGCTGGGATATTGGAGCTTCAATTCGGGTGAAGCGGCGCAAAGTCCCGTCGTCACCTTTTATGGCGATTCGCAATATCGTCGCCTTGCGCACGCAGTGGAGAATGCATCGGGACTCGAGCTGATCTTTTTTATCACGCGCGAGGATTATCCGAGATTCAGCGGCAAGATTCTGGACGCAGATGCGAGAGGCGCCTTCTTCCTGCGCGACCTTAGTGCTCCCCGATCAAATCGAGCGCGCCGCCGCGATCGCAGCTCGCTTCTGCGGCAGCGTGAGCGCGCCGACATAGGCGCGGCGAGCGATCAGGTACGATGGCGTCGCAGTCAATCCGAGATCGGCGCCAAAGGTCGCGGAGGCTCTCAGCGCCGCCGTCGTCACGTCGGAGTTCGCAAGCTCGATGAGATCGTCGGCGTCGATCCCAAGTTTGCGCGCCACGTCGAGCGCTTCATCGGCGCCGACCGTCCCGCGCAGCGCGAACATCTCGCGATGGAAGTCGCGGTATTTCTCGGCGTAGTCGCTCGCGACGGCGACCGCCACCTTGCCCGCAAGCACCGACGACACCCCAAGCACGGCGTAATTGACGAGCAACACGCGCAGTCTCGGCTCGGACTTCAACAGCGGATCGAGATCGCGCGCCGCCTGCTTGCACCAGGGACAATTGTAATCAAAAAATTCGATCATCGTGACATCGCCGTTGCGCTGTCCGATGCGGAACGCCGACGGGAGCGCCGCGGCCGCGCGCACGGCGCTCTCGGGAACGTCGAAGTGCTGCGTGCTCCCCACATGATCGGCGAGGACCGTTGGAGACGAGAGCGCGGCGCCTGCGGCGAAGCCGCCCTGCAGGAAGGCGCGCCGGCGCATCATGATCCGTTCCCCGGCAACTTCAGATTTTCGGGACGCGGCATGGAGATGATGTTGTAGCCCGCATCGACATGAATGATCTCGCCCGTCGTGTCGGCGGAGAGATCCGAAAGCAGATAGAGCGCCGTCCCGGCGATGCCTTCAAGCGAGACAGACCTGCGCAGCGGCGCGTGGTCCTTCTGGAAGGAAAACATGAAGCGCGCGTCGGCAATGCCAGCGCCAGCGAGCGTGCGCACCGGGCCAGGTGAGATCGCGTTGACGCGAATGCTCTGCGGACCAAAATCGGCGGCGAGATAGCGCATCGAAGCTTCGAGCGCCGCCTTCGCGACGCCCATCACATTGTAGTTCGGCATGACGCGCATGGAGCCGCCGAAGGTCAGCGTCGCCATCGACCCGCCGTGAGGCATCAGTTCGGCGGCGCGCTTCGCGACTTCGGTGAAGGAGAAGCAGGAAATCACCATGGTGCGCGAGAAATTTTCGCGCGTCGTGTCGGCGTAGCGGCCCTTCAGCTCGTTCTTGTCCGAGAATCCGATGGCGTGGACGACGAAGTCGAGAGCGCCCCATTTTTCCTTGATTACCGCGAACGTTGCGTCGACGGAGGCGATGTCCTCAACGTCGCAGGGAAGGACGAGCGGGGCGCCGAGCGATTCGGCCAGCGGCGTGACGCGCTTGCCGAGCGCCTCGCCCTGATAGGTGAACGCCATTTCCGCGCCGTGCGCCGCCAGGAGCTGTGCGATGCCCCAGGCGATCGAATGATTGTTGGCGACGCCCATCACAAGGCCCCGCTTCCCCGACATCAGTTGCGCCATCAGGACCCCTGCCCCTTCTCATTCGGCCTTTTCATTGACTAGAGATGCTTCGCGGCCATCTGCGCAACGTCGCGCGAGTGCGACACCGGCACGATTTCGAAGCGCGCGAGGTCGCTCCATTGCAGCACCCACTCCTGCAACAACGTGACGTCGTCGCATTCCATGAGCTGGAAGCAGCGGCCGAAGCTTGCTTCAATCCAGCTGTCGACATAGCGCACGCCATCGGGCGCCATGCGACCGCGATCGCGAAAACGGCGGTAGACATCTTTCACGCGCGCTTGATCGAAATGCTCGATCACCATGAAGAGCATGCGCGTTACGCCTCGAGCCGCTTTATCGCGATGGTCGCGTTGGTGCCGCCGAATCCGAACGAGTTTGAGAGAACGCAGCCGAGCTTTGCGTTGTCGATGCGCTCGCGCACGATCGGCATGTCGGCGAAAGCCGGATCGAGCTCGTCGATATGCGCGCTTTCGCATATGAAATCATTGTTGAGCATGAGCATCGAATAGATCGCTTCCTGCACGCCGGTCGCGCCAAGCGAATGGCCGGTCAATGATTTCGTCGCCGCGATTGGCGGGCATTTCTCGCCGCGACCGAAGATCGTGCGGATCGCTTCGATTTCTTTCTCGTCTCCGACAGGCGTCGATGTCGCGTGCGGGTTGATGTAGTCAACCCTTGGCCTCACAGTTGCAAGCGCCTGCTTCATGCAGCGCACGGCGCCTTCGCCTGATGGCGCCACCATGTCGTACCCGTCGGAGGTCGCGCCGTACCCGCAGATCTCGCCATAGATTTTGGCGCCGCGCGCCTTCGCATGGTCGAGCTCTTCGAGCACCAGCACGCCGGCGCCGCCGGCGATGACGAAACCGTCGCGGTTCTTGTCATAGGCGCGTGACGCGACTGAAGGACGATCGTTGTATTTCGTCGACATCGCACCCATGGCGTCGAACAAAACTGAGAGCGTCCAGTCGAGCTCTTCGCATCCGCCCGCGAAGATGGCGTCCTGCTTGCCAAGCTGTATCGTCTCGTAGGCGTTGCCGATGCAATGGTTGGAGGTCGCGCAGGCCGACGAAATCGAATAGTTGACGCCCTTGATCTTGAACCAGGTCGCGAGCGTCGCAGAAGCCGTCGAGGACATCGCCTTCGGCACGGCGAACGGACCGACGCGCTTGGAGGATTTAAACTCGCGCGCCTTGTCGACCGCTTCGATCAGAGCGTGAGTGGACGGACCGCCCGAG
>JBEVKO010000125.1:0-8261 GCA_040509705.1 Beijerinckiaceae bacterium | reverse complement strand
AGCTCGACGCCATGCTGGAGCGCGAGGGCAGGACGCATCTTGCGGAGGCTTGTTTCGGTTTTCTCGGCGCTCGCGCCGCGCTGGATCTGGCGGGTTGGGCGGACAACGATATATTCGCCCACGAGTAGTGACGATCTCCGAATTGCGGTATTGGACCGTCGCCGGAACAGGTGGGACCATAACTTCGCCATCCCGGAACGGCATCGGGCGGCAGCTGTGGATGTTCAAGCGCCCGCTTAACCACGGCGAAGTGCGGGCGGCTGAAAGGGTGCGAATAAATCATGACGATGGCCACGGCCCATGACGGCATTCTCCTGCGCGGGATGGGGCGCGATGAGGCTTATCGCGCGGCTATGCGCCATTCGCGTCGCGTACGCTTTCTCAAGCGGATCATTCCGGTCGGGGCAAGCCTCGCGGTGCTTTTCGTTCTCGCCGTGATGATCTTTGATCCGTTTGGGCGACGCCCGAAAGTCAGTATCACATCGATTGGAATCAACGGCACCAAAATCGTCATGGAGGCGCCGCGCCTGCAGGGCTATCGCAAGGACGCTCGACCCTATGAGATGACAGCGGCTTCGGCCACGCAGGACATCAAATCTCCAAGCCTGGTCGAACTCAAGGATCTCGACGCGCGCGTTTCGCTCGGGCCCGACGGTTGGGCTCGCTTGCGCTCTCCTGCCGGGCTTCTCGACAGCCAGAAGGAGACGCTCGACTTGCGCGAGTCCGTGCGCGTGACCACGGAGCACGGGTATGATGCGCGACTCAAATCGGCGCGGATCGAGTTCAAGACCGGCAATGTCCAATCTGGCGAGCCCGTGAGCATGACCATGAATGACGGTACGGTTGACGCTGACGCCCTAGAGATCGTCGATGGCGGCCAGCTTATCGTATTTTCCGGGCGCGTCCGCAGCACGCTCGTGCCGCGCGAAGCGCGCACCGACGTCCGCAAGGAGAAAAGCCCATGACAGCGAGGTTGATCAGCTTTGCGGCGCTCGTCGCCTTTTCCACAATCTGCGCTGCAGGAGTCCAGGCTGCGCCAGCTTCGAAAGTCCGAACCCAGGTGGCCCAGGCCGCACGGCCGGAGCCAGCACAGGCGCAGCGCGGCGGCGTCGCGGATTTTGGCGGCAAGAACAACGGCAAGCCGATCAATGTCGAGGCGGACAAGCTCGAAGTGTTCCAAAAAGAGGGGCGCGCGGTCTATACCGGCAACGTCATCGCCGTGCAGGGCGAAACGACGATGAAATGCTCGCAATTGGTGGTCTTCTTCGATCAGAGCAAGACGGGTGGCGGCCAGACTGCGGCGGCCACCGATGGCGATTCTCTGAAACGGCTGGAATGCAAGGGCCCCGTGTCGGTGGTGGCGAAATCCGAAGACAAGACGCAGGTGGCCACCGGAGCGAACGCCATCTACGACCGCGTGGCCGGGCTCGTGACGATGACCGGCAACGTGAAGATGTCAGACGGTCAGAACATCAGCGAGTGCGCGACATTCACCTACAACACGATTTCAGGGGTTGCGAATTGCGCGCCGACGCCGGGCGGCCGCGTCCGAGGTCTCTTCGTGCCGAATGAAGAGAAGCCCAAGCCTGGACAATGAGTTTGCATGTCAGTTCGTAACGATCCTCCGCCGGACCTCATTCGGCAGCTGGACGCCGCATTCCTGAGCGACTCGCCTCGGGCGACAGCTGATTCGCGGGCGGTCGCAGCACCCGTCGGCGTGCCCGCGCCTCGGGCCGGTTTCCTTTCCCGCCTCGTCGGACGATCCCGAAAATCGCTGGCTGACGAGGGGCGATCGACACGTTTGCCCGACATCGAGCGGATCGCCGAGGTCGCCGACGTCGAGGGCGAGGAAGGCCTGCTCACCGCCTCGGGACTTGAGAAGACCTACGGCCGGCGCCGCGTCGTGCAGGACGCGAGCCTGCATGTGCGGAATGGCGAGGCGGTGGGACTGCTTGGCCCTAACGGTGCAGGCAAGACGACGATCTTCTACATGGTGACGGGGCTGGTCGCGGCCGATCGGGGCCGCATTACGCTTGATGGCCATGATATCACCGGCCTGCCGATGTACCGCCGGGCGCGCCTCGGGATCGGATACCTGCCACAGGAGCCCTCGATATTTCGCGGCCTCAACGTCGAAGAAAACGTCCGCGCCGTGCTGGAAGTCGTGGAGCCGGATCGCGACCGGCGCGAGGCGGAACTCGATGCGCTACTGGATGAGTTTGACATCAAGCGACTACGCAAATCGCCCTCGATCGCACTTTCCGGAGGCGAGCGGCGGCGGTGTGAAATCGCCCGCGCCCTTGCCGGCCGGCCGTCCTTCATGCTTCTCGACGAGCCGTTTGCCGGGATCGACCCGATCGCGGTTGGGGATATTCAGGCGCTGGTCCGTCAGCTGACCAATCGCGGCATCGGAGTCCTGATCACTGACCATAATGTCAGGGAGACGCTGGGGCTCGTGGACCGCGCCTACATTATTCATTCCGGTCGCGTTCTAATGGAGGGCGCTCCGGACGCAATCATTTCGAACGAAGATGTACGCCGGGTCTACCTCGGCGAAAGCTTCCGCCTTTGAGTGGAGCCCACCGTCGAATTGCTGAACTCGATGGAACAAGCTGACAAAGGGCCTGCGCTCTTGGCGCATCGGCTCCGCCCTCAACAAGGCGAAGACGCGTCTCCTGCACACCTTAAAGCATTGGTGACTGAGTTCCGCGCGTCATTTTGACCATCAGCCCACACCCCTATAGAAGCAAAATACGTGCCGGGTTAGAATAGCCGGCGTCACAGGGACCCTGATTCATTATTATGGCGTTGTCCGTCGGACTCCAGCTGCGCCAGAGCCAAGCTCTGGTCATGACCCCGCAGCTGCTGCAAGCGATCAAGCTGCTGCAACTGTCGACCGTTGAACTCGCCGCCTATGTTGACGCCGAACTGGAGCGCAATCCACTTCTCGAACGAGCCGAGGACGGACACGGCCCGGACGTTCCCGGCGTGAATTCCGACGACGCTCCTCATGGGCAATCGGGGGACGGGCCGCCGGAGAACGACCGCGGCGACTGGGAGGGATCGACCCTCGAAACCAGCCGCGGAGCGCTCGAGGCGAACCTCGACACTGACCTCGGCAACGCGTTTCCCGATGAGGCCCCTGCCGCTCGCGCCGCTGCGAACGACGATGGTCTGACGATTTCGGCCGGCGTCTGGAGCGGCGTCGGATCCGGGGGAGGATTCGACGGCGACGATCGGACGTTCGAAGAAACCGTCGCGGAAGCGAAGCCAACCCTTTCCGAGCATCTCGACCGTCAGCTCCGCGAAGCGACCCACGATCCGGCGTTGCGCTTGATCGGGCGCATGCTCATCGATGCGATCGACCCTAACGGTTATCTCTCAGAGAGCGTCGCCGAGATCGCAGATCGGCTCGGCGCAGAGACCTCTCAGATCGAGATCGCGCTCCGGCTCATACAGGGATTCGATCCAGCCGGCGTCGGCGCGCGAAATCTTGCGGAATGCCTGGCGATTCAACTTCGCGACAAGAATCGCTTCGATCCGGCGATGGAGGCGCTTGTCGGTCGACTCGATCTCCTGGCGAAACGCGACTTCTCGGCGCTGATGAAGCTGTGCGCCGTCGATGAAGAGGACCTGCGCGACATGGTGCGCGAAATTCGCGCGCTTGATCCAAAGCCCGGGCGAATCTTCACGAATGACGTCGCGGCCCCACTTATTCCCGACGTGTTTGTGCGGCCTGCTTCCAATGGAAGCTGGGTCGTCGAGCTGAACAGCGATGCGCTGCCGCGCGTCCTAGTCAACCAGGCATATTATGGGCGCGTCTCGCGCAACGTGAAGGACGATTCGGCGAAGAGCTTCGTTCAGGATTGTTTTCAGACCGCCAACTGGCTGACGCGCAGCCTTGATCAGCGCGCCAAGACGATTCTCAAAGTGGCGTCCGAAATCGTGCGACAACAAGACGCCTTTTTCCTGAACGGAGTTTCAGAACTTAGGCCGCTCAATTTGCGCGCCATCGCAGACGCAATCGGCATGCACGAATCGACTGTGTCGCGTGTAACGTCGAACAAGTTCATGGCGACGCATCGCGGCTTGTTCGAGATGAAGTATTTCTTCACAACGTCGATCGCGTCGACAGATGGCGGCGATGCGCATTCCGCTGAGTCCGTGCGGCACCGCATCCGACGCATGATCGAAGCGGAGACTGCGAACGATGTTCTTTCCGATGACGCCATCGTCACAAAGCTGCGCGACTCCGGAGTCGAGATCGCGCGGCGAACGGTGGCCAAGTATCGCGAAAGCCTCAAGATACCTTCTTCGGTGGAGCGCAAACGGGAAAAGACGGCGATGGCGCTGCGTTGACATCCTGCTCCTTCGTTCCTAACTTGAATGCTGTAGCTGCGCATCTTACAACGCAGGCGAGGGAACTCTGGAGGCGACGAAATGCTCCGTGTTTCCGGAAAGAATATGGACATCGGCGACGCGTTGCGCGGCCGTGTCGAAGAGCGTGTACAGGTCGCTCTCGGGAAATATTTCGGGCGCGGCTTCAAAGGGAACGTGACCTTCGCGAAGGAAGGCGCGCGCTTCAGATCCGACTGCATACTTCACCTCGATTCCGGCAGATCCTTGCAGGCGTCCGGCGAAGCGCACGAAGCGTATGCGAGCTTCAATGAGGCGGCGGACCGCATCGAAAAAAGACTAAGGCGTTACAAGCGCCGTCTGCGGGAGGATCACCCGATCGAGCCAAACGGTCAGCCTGCGGCGGCGGACGATGCAGTCGATACAATCCTGGAGACGCCCGACGAGGATGTCGAGGTCATGGACGGCTATGCGCCGACCGTGGTCGCCGAGACCTCATACCGAATCAAGATGCTGTCGGTCGGCGACGCAGTCCAGGAGCTTGACTTGACAGGCGCCCCGTTTCTCGTGTTTCGGCACGCGGGCGACGCCAGGGTGAACGTCGTCTACCGACGGCCCGACGGCCATATCGGTTGGATCAACCCGCCTGCGTAACTTTCGACCGGATCGTTCTCCGCAAGTTGGCCTGCAGCTTGCCTCACCCAACGCGCCTCTGACGGCACTAGAAAAACAATAGGTCATGCTGCTTGATCTGCTTTCATCTCAGGCGGTTGTGCCTGCCTTAAAGGCGGCCAACAAGAAGCAAGCCGTCCAGAGCCTCGCCGCCCATGCGGGCGCCCTCTGGCATCTGCCGGAGCGGGAGGTGTTTGAAACCCTGCTCCAGCGCGAGCGGCTGGGATCCACCGGAATCGGCAACGGGATCGCCATTCCCCATGGCAAGCTCGCGGCCGTCGCCCGCCCAGTCGGTCTGTTCGCCCGTCTGGAAAAGCCCATCGACTTCGAAGCGGTGGATGGGGAGCCAGTTGATCTGGTCTTCCTGCTGCTGGCGCCGGAAGAAGCGGGCGCAGACCATCTCAAGGCCCTGGCCAAGGTAGCGCGGGTTCTCAGGGATCCGGCGGTCACCGTCCAGCTTCGCGCAACGCGGGAGCCGGCTGCCCTCCACGCCCTTTTGACCCGGGCGGCGACTCCTCACGCCGCCTGACATGGCGGCGGCCAATCGTCCTTCAAACTGGAAGCAGTCCAAGTAACAATCGTACACTGTGAGAGCCGCCCCCGGCCGATTTGAAAGCAAGCCCATGAATGTTCCCGTTCAACCACCTTATGTTCACCAGGAGTTGTTCCCCCTCGGCGCCGATCCGACGGTCTATCGGAAAATCACATCCGAGGGCGTGCGCGTCGAGAAGCTCGGAGGCCGCGACGTCCTCGTTATCGACCGCGAAGCGATCAGGCTTCTCGCCGAACAGGCGATGATCGACATCAACCATCTTCTGCGTCCCGCTCACCTCAGGCAACTTGCAGCCATTCTCGATGATCCCGAAGCGACGTCGAACGACAGGTTCGTCGCATACGATCTCCTGAAGAACGCCAACATTTCCGCCGGCGGCGTGCTGCCCATGTGCCAGGATACCGGCACCGCCATCGTCATGGGCAAGAAGGGCCGATTCGTCTGGACCGAGGGCGGAGACGAGAGCGCCATCGGCGAGGGCGTCCGCGACGCCTATCTCAAGAAAAATCTGCGCTATTCGCAGCTTGCCCCCCTCGGCATGTTCGAGGAAAAAAACACAAGGAACAATCTTCCAGCGCAGATCGAGATCTACGCCGAAGGCGAGGACGCCTTCAAGTTTCTGTTCGTCGCCAAGGGCGGCGGATCGGCCAACAAGACCTTTCTCTATCAGGCGCCGCCGTCGATCCTCACGCACGATCGGATGATTGCATTCCTGAAAGAAAAAATTCTGACCCTCGGCACCGCCGCATGTCCGCCCTATCACCTGGCGATCGTCATCGGGGGAACCTCGGCGGAACTCACACTCAAGGCGACCAAGCTCGCGTCAACGAAGTATCTCGACAACCTGCCGACGCAGGGCTCCGAGAACGGCCACGCGTTCCGCGACCTCGCCATGGAGGCGGAGATCCACAAGTTGACGCAGTCTCTGGGCGTCGGAGCGCAGTTCGGCGGCAAATACTTCTGCCACGACGTACGGGTCATTCGCCTCCCGCGGCATGGCGCGTCGCTCCCCATTGGACTTGGCGTCTCCTGCTCGGCCGACCGACAGGCGGTCGGGAAGATCACGAAAGACGGCGTCTTTCTCGAAGAACTCGAGCGCAATCCGGCGAAGTATCTGCCGGAAGTCGACGAGGAGTTGCTCGGTGGCGATGTGGTTCACATCGATCTCAACCAGCCAATGTCGGAAATCCTGGCCGCCCTGTCCCGACATCCAATCAAGACGCGGTTGTCGCTATCGGGGCCGATGATCGTTGCGCGCGATCTTGCGCACGCCAAGATCCGCGAAAGGCTCGAAACCGGCGTCGGTATGCCGGACCATTTCAAGGCTCATCCGATCTACTACGCAGGACCTGCAAAGACTCCCGCCGGCTTCGCCTCGGGATCGTTCGGCCCGACGACGGCCGGGCGGATGGACAGCTTTGTCGACCAGTTTCAATCCTTCGGCGGATCAATGGTGATGCTGGCGAAGGGCAATCGTTCATCCGCAGTGCGCGAAGCTTGCAAGCGCCACGGCGGATTCTATCTGGGCTCGATCGGCGGAGCCGCGGCCCGGCTGGCGCAGGACTGCATCAGGAAAGTCGAGGTTCTGGAGTATCCGGAACTCGGGATGGAAGCGATCTGGCGGATCGAAGTCGAGAATTTCCCGGCCTTTATCGTGATCGACGACAAGGGGAATGACTTTTTCAAAGAGCTCAATCTCGGCTGAGCCGGCGCGTGCGCCAACGCACATCAAATCACAAGAGGATGGAAGATAAGAGCCCTATTGATCCTCCCTGACCCCTTCTCGGCCCAGTCTGCGACTGGGCCTTTTTTTGATGGCTGGAGCGCCAATGAGGCTTTCCGCGACATTCCTCGCGTTGGCGCTGCTCTCGCAGAGCGCATCGGCCGACATTGTGCGGACGCCCGACTGCACCGCTAAGCTGACTCGCGCCAATCATTTGGTCGAAGCGATCTCGAAACGAACCTACGTCGCACCTGCCCCCACCGGCGCGCGGTTGTGTGAAGTGCTGCGGACGAACCTGCGAGAGATGCGCGAAGCGATTGGCCTGATGGACGCCTGCATGACCGGACGCGACCGAGCCGAGAATGTCGGACAGATGAGCGAGTCGATGGGCGACATCCAACACGTGATTTCGAGACGCTGTCAGTGATCGGGTCAGGCGAGATCGCGAGCCCTACTTCGAATTTCCGGCCTGGGATGGATCCTGCGGCTTCTTGTTCTCGATCATGCGTTCGAGCGGACGCGCCAGCACGAGCAGGAGCAGCGTGATGCATGTCGCTGCGGCGACAAGACGCCACGATCCCAGCGCGCAAGCGATGCCGAGCGCGGCCGTCACCCAAACGGTGGCAGCCGTTGTGAGACCATAGACCTCCATCGCCTTCAGATCGCGCATAATGACGCCTGCGCCAATGAAGCCGACGCCGGCCATGACGCCTTGGATGACGCCCTGGATGACGCGGCTCAGCGCGTCCGGCTGCTGTGCGATCAGCGGATGATGGACGGTCGCGAGCGCGACCAGGGCGGCGCCCAGCGAAACAAGCCCGAGCGTCCGGATGCCCGTCGGCTTCCCCCACATATCGCGATTGATTCCGATGAGCATGCCGACGCCTGTCGCCGCGAGAAGGCGGAGCACGATGTCCCATTCGCCGTCGCTGACCATTCCCATCTCCTCACGCCAGG
>JBEVKO010000124.1:0-3031 GCA_040509705.1 Beijerinckiaceae bacterium | reverse complement strand
TCGGAGGGCTTCAGCGACTGCTCGCCCATCAGCGCTTCGATCGCGCCGGCGTGCGCGGCGGTCACCGCGGCGTCGAGCATTGTTAGCGCGTCATGACGCGCGCGCTCCGGATCGGCGATGAGGGTGAGCAACTCGGCGCGCAGCGCCGCCGGATAAGGATAGGTGCGGCCTGCGCCCGGACGGACGATGCGGTCGCCGTCGGTCTCGACAATCGCCACATCAATGCCATCCATCGAGGTTCCGGAGATGACGCCGATGGCGCGCACCACATTCGATTCCGTTCTCGCCCCCATGCGCCGCCTCGTGACTCGCCCAGCAGGTTGGATAGTATCAGGAAAATGTCGAGAAGACCGATGGAGGAAAAGATGCGTTTCTCAGCCCGCGCCGCGCTTCTGGCCGGCGCTCTCGTTGCCCCGGCCCTGACCCCGAGCGGAACCCAGGCGCAAGTGCTGGAGATCGGCTTCGACCAGTCCCCCGTCGGTCTCGACATGCATCTGGCGACGGCGTTTTCCACCTACGCCATCGTCAGCGGCACGATCTATGAGGGTTTGACCGCCGTCGACAAGAGCCTGCGCGTCATTCCGGCGCTCGCCCAATCCTGGACGGTATCTCCCGACGGCAAGAGCTACGTCTTCAAGCTGCGATCCAACGTCGCCTTCCACAACGGCGCCAAGATGGACTCGGCCGACGTCGCATCCTCGATCCGGCGCGTGCTCTCGAAGGAGATCGCATCTCCGCTCGCGAGCCGCCTCGCCGCCATCGACTCGGTGGCGACGCCGGACGCTGCGACGGTCGAGCTGAAGCTCAAGGAGCCGTCCGCGCCGCTTCTGTCGTCGCTCTCCACCATCGCCATCGTTCCCAAGGAATTCGAGACGAACAAGGACGGGCTGCAACGCCAGCCCATCGGCACCGGCCCGTTCAAATTCGAGGAGTGGCAGCCCAACGGCTTCATCAAGCTCGGCAAGCACGCGGCCTACTGGGCGGCCGGAACGCCAAAGCTCGAAGGAATCAAATTCAACATCGCGCCCGAATCGGCGACGCGGCAGGTCGGCGTGACCGGCGGAACCTACGCAATGCTGCCCAACATCGATGCGGCGACCGCCCTGCAGCTCAAGGGCAAGCCGAATGTGACGATGCAGGAAACGCTCGAACTCGCCTATACCCTGATCGGGCTCAACACGTCGAAGCCGCCCTTCGACAACGCCAAGGTGCGCGAAGCGGCGAACTACGCCATCAACCGCGCCGAGATCGTGCAAGCCGCGCTGTTCGGCGCCGGCGTGCCGGGCGGTCCGCTGTCGCCGGCGCTCACCGAATGGGCGACCGACGTCAAGCAGTTCCCCTGCTACGCGCACGACGTCGGCAAGGCGCAGGCGCTGATCAAGGAGGCGGGCCTTGCGACGCCGATCGCGGTGACGATGAACGTCCTGCCGCGTCAGGACATCAAGGACATCGCTCAGGTCGTGCAGGCGCAGCTCAACAAGGCGGGCTTCAAGGTCGAATTGAAGAACCAGGAACTCGGCCAGTTCGTGCAGGACTGGCGCAACTCCAATTTCGACATGTTCGCCTCGACCAACGCCGGAAGCGTCGATCCCGACGATTATTTCTACCGCACCTTCCGCACCGGCGGATCGACCAACGTGTTCAAATATTCAAATCCGCAGCTCGACAAGCTGCTCGATGAAGCGAGGGCGACGCTCGATCAGGACGCACGAAAGAAGGCCTATGCGGAGGCGCAGGCGATCCTCGCCTGCACCGGTCCCATCGCCCATCTCGCTTACGGACAGCTTTTCACCGCGCTGCGCAGCAACGTGCAGGGCTTCGACATGCTGGCCAACCGTTCGCTGGTCAATCTGAAGAACGTATCGGTCGGCAGGTGACATAAGCAATCCGGCCGCCGCTTGTGACGATGCATGCCTCTTCGATTTGTTCTCTCGAGGCTGTTGGAACTCGCGATCGTTCTCTTCGGGGTCTCGCTGATCGTCTTCCTGATGATCCGCCTGATCCCCGGCGATGCGGTCGCGATCATGCTCGGCGCCAACACCGAAGTAACGCCCGACCGGATCGCCGAACTGCGCGGCAGGCTCGGGCTCGATCGGCCGATCGTCGAACAATATCTGCGCTGGATCGGCGCCGCGCTTAAGGGCGATCTCGGCGTCTCGATCTGGACGGGCCGTCCCGTCCTCGGCGAAATCGCCGCCCATGCGACGCCGACGCTGCAGCTTGCAACGCTGTCGCTGCTGGTCGGAGCCGGCCTGTCAATTCCCGCCGGCGTCCTGATGGCGCAGTGGCGCGGGCAACGCGCCGACTCGATCCTCCGGATCATAACCGTCATCGGCCTGACGACGCCGTCCTTCTGGCTCGGCATCGTTCTCATCCTGATGACGGCCGCGATCGCGCCGCAAATTCCAACGCTCGGATACACGCCGTTCCTCGAAGATCCATTGGGGAACGTGACGCGGCTCATTCTGCCGGCGATCGCGCTCGGCTTTCCAATCCTCGCCTATCTCTCCCGCCTCGTCCGCAGCGCGATGCTCGACGCGCTGGCGCAGGACTACATCCGCACGGCGCGCGCCAAGGGACTAAGCGAGCGGCGCGTCGTCTACAAGCATGCCTTGCGCAACGCGCTCATTCCTTTCGTCACCAGCCTCGGCGTGATGGCCGGATACCTGCTCGGCGGCGCAATCGTGGTGGAGCAGGTGTTCGCCATCCCCGGCATGGGGCGCCTGATTCTCGGCGCCATCTCCGAACGCAACTATCCGTTGGTGCAAGCGTCGATCCTCGTCGTCACCTGCGCCTTTGTGGTCATCAACGCCGTCATCGACATGCTCTATGTCATCATCGATCCGCGGCTGCGTCCATGACCATCGCCGCGGCGACTGCGGTCACCGATCCGCGCCGATGGCGCGATCCGACGCTGACGATCGCGGGAGCCATCGTAGCCGCCCATGTGCTCGTTGCGATCCTTGCGCCGCTCGTCGCGCCGCATGACCCGCTGGCGCAAAAC
Source organism: Beijerinckiaceae bacterium (assembly GCA_040509705.1). GTDB lineage: Bacteria > Pseudomonadota > Alphaproteobacteria > Rhizobiales > Beijerinckiaceae > Terrirubrum. The sequence goes on along the minus strand of JBEVKO010000124.1, from coordinate 27 downwards.
ATCATCGGCCGGCTCAAGGGCCCGAGC
>JBEVKO010000123.1:0-11799 GCA_040509705.1 Beijerinckiaceae bacterium | reverse complement strand
CGCCAATCCCGGCTGCTATCCGACAGGCGGTATCGCTCTGATCAGGCCGCTGGTCGACGCAGGGATCATCGCACGCGATCACCCGCTCTCGGTCAATGCCGTGAGCGGTTACTCCGGCGGCGGCAAATCAATGATCGAAGCCTTCGAGAGCGGCAAGGCGCCGAGCTTCGAGCTCTACGGGTTGAAACTCGGGCACAAACATCTGCCCGAATTGCAATATTATTCGAACCTGACGCGGCGCCCGATCTTCGTCCCTTCCGTAGGCGATTTTCGGCAGGGCATGTTGGTGTCCGTGCCGCTTCACCTCGACACGCTGGCGAAGAAGGTCGCGGCCAGGGATATCGAGGAGGCGCTCGCCGCTCACTATGACGGCTCGGAATGGGTGCGCGTCGTAAAGGAGGGAGACGCGGATTTTCACGCCGACCGGATCGAGCCGGAATCGCTGAACCACACCAACAAGCTCGAACTGCACGCGTATGTGAGCGATGCCTACGGCCAGGCCGTGCTCGTTGCCAAGCTCGACAATCTCGGCAAGGGCGCGTCAGGCGCAGCGGTCCAGTCGTTGCGCCTGATGACGGGGCTCAAGGATTGAGGACGAAGGCGCAGTGAGCCGAATAGCAGGCCTCGTCAATCCATGCTGATGCTCCTGAGCTTCACGCCTTTCCTGGCATTCTCGCTTCTGTCGCACTTCGTGTCGGCGGACGTCGGTCTCTGGGTCGGCGCGGCGCTCGCTCTGGCGCTGGTCCTCAGCGATCTCAACCGCCCGGACGGTTCGGCCAAGCTTCTGGAGATCGGTTGCGCAGTCGTGTTCTGCATACTTGCGCCGTCGAGGTCGCTTATCGGCTGGCCAGGCGACGCCACCGTGGTGCGCATCGTGGCGAATGGCGCGCTGATGGGGCTTGCGCTCTTGTCGCTCGTTGCGCGACGACCCTTCACCCTCCAGTACGCGCGCGAGGTCGCGCCGATCAGGGCAATCGAGCAGCCGGCGTTCGTCAGCGCCAACTATGCAGTGACCGCGGTCTGGGCGGCGGCCTTCGCCCTCATGTTGGCTGCGAATTACGCAGCGCACACCCACGTCATCGCTCCGCTCGTGGAACGCCTGGCGGTCGGGGCGACCATTGTTGCGGCCTTTTCCTTCACCTACTGGTATGCGATGCGAACACGCCGCATCTTGCGACGGCGGCCAGGCGCAGCGGAGTCGCAGCCGTCGGCTTGAACTGATTCCGCAAGTTCAGCGAAGGCTGGCGTTGATTTTCGTCAGCGCCGACGCGCCGGGGCAGAGATCTCGATCGCCCATCGCATTCAGCGGCCGCTTCGCCGTGCCGAGGCGTTCGTGCATGTCGGCCGGCTCTTCTTCCAGATAGATGAGGCCGGTGGCGATCTCGCCATCACGCTGCACCTTATGGATGTGAGCGATGGCGGCTGACGGATCATGGATATCGTAGTCGGCCGCAAGTTTGCGCAGCCTGATCGTCGAGCCGTCATGCAGCCGGACGTCGTGGGCGTCGCCCTCAGGGTAGTCCGCGGTGATCGGCGCGCGACCGGTGAGAAAATCGAGCGAGTTCAAGGCTGCATTGTGGGCGCGGACATAGTCGAAGCTCTTGGTCGACCCGTCATGGTTGTTGAACGCGATGCACGGCGAGATCACATCAATGAAGGCCGCGCCGCGATGCTCGAGCGCCGCCTTGATCAGCGGCGTCAGCTGACCTTTGTCGCCCGAAAAGCTGCGCGCGACGAAGGTTGCGCCGAGCTGGATCGCGACGGCGGCGAGATCGATCGGCGAATCGGCGTTGGCGACGCCCTTCTTGTTCTTTGACCCCCTGTCGGACGTAGCGGAAAACTGGCCTTTCGTCAGGCCGTAGACGCCGTTGTTCTCGACGATGTAGGTCATGTTGACCGCGCGACGGATAGCGTGCGCGAACTGACCAAATCCGATCGATGCGGAATCGCCGTCGCCCGAAACCCCGAGATAGATCAGGTCGCGGTTTGCGAGATTGGCGCCAGTGAGCACCGAGGGCATGCGGCCATGCACGGAATTGAAGCCGTGGGACTGGCCGAGAAAATAGGTCGGCGTTTTCGACGAGCACCCGATGCCAGAGAGCTTGGCGATGCGGTGCGGCGGCAGATTCAGCTCAAAGCACGCGCGCATGATTGCAGAGCTGATCGAATCATGTCCGCAGCCCGCGCAGAGCGTCGAGATCGCTCCCTCATAATCGCGATGCGTGAGGCCCAGCGCGTTGGCGTCGAGAGCGGGGTGATGGAACTTCGGCTTGGCGAGGTAGGTCACGACAGCACCTTCCGCGTTTCCGGCGAGGGGACGCCCGCCGACTTGCCGGCGATGGCCTTCGCAATAAAGCGGGCCGTGATCGGCGTCCCGTCATAGTGGAGTATAGGCACAAGCTGCGCCGGGTCGATGCCGCATTCGGTGAGCAGCAGTGTCCGCAGCTGAGCGTCGCGATTTTGCTCGACGACAAACACCTGCTCATGATCAGCAATGAAATCGGTCACTTCGCGGCCGAACGGGAATCCGCGCACCCGGAGCGCATCGACATGCACGCCGTCCCGCGCGAGAAGTTCGATCGCCTCGTCCATGCCGAAGCTGGTCGATCCGTAGTGGATGACGCCGAGGCGCGTCGCCTTCGGAGCCTTTTGCAGAATTGGCTGCGGCACGAGTCGCTTCGCGGTGTCGAACTTTCTCAGCAGCCGCTCCATGTTGTCGGCGTAAGGTGCGCCTTCCTCGGTGTAGCGCGCATAGCGGTCGCGCGATGTGCCGCGGGTGAAGAAGGCGCCCTTGTTCGGATGCGTGCCAGGATAGGTTCGATAGGGAATTCCGTCGCCATCGACATCGAGATAGCGTCCGAAATCCTTCCCGGCCTGAAGTTCTTCGGCGGTCATGACCTTGCCGCGATCCATCGTGCGGGAGTCATCCCATCGGAACGGAGCGCAGAGATGCTGGTTCATGCCCGTATCAAGGTCGAGCATGACGAAGATCGGCGTTTGCAGCCGGTCCGCCAGATCAAACGCGAGCGCGCCGAACTCGAACGCCTCGTGCGGGCCGCGCGGGAAAAGCAGAACGTGCTTGGTGTCGCCGTGCGAAGCGTAGGCGCAGACGAGAATGTCGGACTGCTGGGTCCGCGTCGGCATGCCGGTCGACGGTCCGCCACGTTGCACGTCGAAGATGACGGAAGGAATTTCGGCGAAATAAGCGAGGCCCAGAAATTCCTGCATCAGCGAGATGCCGGGACCGGATGTCGCCGTGAAGGCGCGGGCGCCGTTCCACCCGGCGCCAACCACCATGCCGATTGCGGCGATCTCGTCCTCTGCCTGCACGATGGCGTACTTCTTCTCGCCGGTCGCACCATCGATCCTGAGCCGGCCGCAGTAGCGTTCGAACGCTTCGGCGAGTGACGTTGACGGCGTGATAGGATACCAGGCGCACACCGTCGCACCGCCATAGACTGCGCCCAGCGCCGCTGCGGCGTTGCCGTCGACGAAAATCTTGTCGCCGATCTTGTCGGCCCGCCGGATGCGCAGTCCGATAGGGCACTGGAAGTTCGCATTCGCATAGTCGAATCCCATATGCAGCGCCTTCAGGTTCGGAGCGACAAGCTTCTCCTTGCCTTTGAACTGCTCTGCGATCAGCGCCTCAACCTCCTTGATCCCGATGTCGAGAAGCGCGGCGAGCGCTCCGACATAGATGATGTTCTTGAAGAGCTGGCGCTGGCGCGGGTCCGAATATTCGCGATTGCACATGTCCGTCAGCGGCATGCCGATGACGCTGATATCATCTCGCAGCCGAGAGGCTGGAATCGGCCGTGAGGAATCGTAGAACAGGTAGCCGCCGGGCTCGATCGACGCGACGTCCTTGTCCCAGGTCTGCGGATTCATCGCCACCATCAAGTCAACGCCGCCGCGCGCGCCGAGATAGCCCGCTTCCGTCACCCTGACCTCGTACCAGGTCGGGAGACCCTGAATGTTAGAAGGGAAGATGTTCCGTGGCGCGACCGGCACGCCCATTCGCATCACGGAGCGCGTGAACAGGAGGTTGGCGCTCGCCGAACCTGATCCGTTGACGTTTGCGAAGCGGACAACGAAGTCGTTTACGCTCTCGATCGGCATGCATGCCCCGCCTGTGTCGTCTCGAGATAGAATTTCTGCATGTCCCACGCCCCCGTCGGACAACGCTCGGCGCACATGCCGCAGTGCAGGCAGACGTCTTCGTCCTTCGCCATGATGCGGCCCGTCTTCAGAAGGTCAGAGACATAGATCGCCTGCTCCTTGTTGTTCGCCGGCGCGGACAGTCGCGTGCGAAGATCGTCCTCCGCGCCGTTTTCCGTAAAGGTGATGCAGTCTGTCGGGCAGATGTCGACGCATGCATCGCATTCGATGCAGAGCTTCGTCGTGAAGACCGTCTGGACATCGCAGTTGAGGCATCGCTGCGCTTCCGCGTATGCAAGCTTGGGATCAAAGCCGAGTTCTACCTCGGTGCGGATGTCCTTGAGAGCGATGGCGTTCTCGAGCGTCGGCACCTTGAACCGAAGATCATTTGCGATGTCATTGTCGTAAGACCACTCATGAATGCCCATCTTCTGGCTGATGAGCGTGGTCATCGGCGGCGGTCGATCTCCGACATTCGCGCCGCGACAGTAGGCGTCGATCGAAATCGCGGCCTCGTGGCCATGCGCCACCGCCCAGATGATGTTCTTCGGGCCGAACGCGGCGTCGCCGCCGAAGAAGACATTTGCGAGGCTCGATTGGAACGTCGTCTTGTCGAGGGTCGGCAAACCCCATCGGTCGAATGCGACGCCCGCATCTGGCTCGATCCACGGAAACGCGTTTTCCTGTCCGACCGCGATCAGCACATCATCGCATGCGAGCTCGACATCAGGTTTGCCGCTCGGCGCCAGGCTTCGCCTTCCCTTTTCGTCATACTCAGCCTTCACCTTTTCGAAAACCATGCCGGTCAACCGGCCGCCTTCGTGCAGAAACGCTTTGGGGACCATGTAATTGAGGATAGGGATGCCTTCGTGGATCGCGTCTTCCTTCTCCCACGGCGAGGCTTTCATCTCCTCAAAGCCTGATCGCACGACGACCTTGACGTCATCGCCGCCGAGCCGCCGCGACGAGCGGCAGCAGTCCATCGCCGTGTTTCCGCCGCCGAGCACGATCACGCGCTTTCCGATTTTTGTCGTGTGTCCGAATGAAACGCTCGAGAGCCAGTCGATGCCGATGTGGATATTGGCGGCAGCCTCCTTCCGCCCAGGAACATCGAGGTCGCGCCCGCGCGGAGCCCCGGCGCCGACGAAAATTGCGTCGAAATCTTCAGCCAGCAGCGACTTCATGCTGTCGATGCGCTTGCCGCCGCGGAACTCGACGCCGGTGTCGAGAACGAAGCCGACCTCCTCATCGATCACGCTGTCCGGAAGGCGGAACTTCGGGATCTGGCTGCGCATCATGCCGCCAGCCTTCGCGTCGCCATCGAAGACGACCACCTCATAGCCAAGCGGCGCGAGATCGCGCGCGACCGTGAGCGACGCCGGACCTGCGCCAATGCAGGCGATGCGCTTGCCGTTCCGCGTCGCCGGCGCTTTCGGAAGATACTCTGCGACGCCGTTCTTGTAGTCGGCCGCGACGCGTTTCAATCGGCAGATGGCGACCGGCTCTTCTTCCACGCGTCCGCGCCGGCAGGCCGGCTCGCATGGCCGATCACATGTTCGCCCGAGAATTCCCGGGAAGACATTGGACTTCCAGTTGATCAGGTACGCCCCGGTATAGTCGCCCGCTGCAATTCGACGGATGTACTCCGGAACCGGTGTATGGGCGGGGCAGGCCCATTGGCAGTCGACGACCTTGTGAAAGTAACTTGGATCGCTTGTATCCGTCGGCGTCACCCAATCCTCCTGAGCAACTTCCCGCCGGGCGGCGAATAATAGTTGCTCGCCCGACCACCGCCGAGGCCCGCATATGCGAGTCTCTTCAGTTACAAACTAGTCTGACCAGAAAGAATGACGCTGTCGATTGTTCCTTTGTCGGCTCCTTGAATTGTGAACAGCGCTCAGCATTTGCCTTTGCTGTCGCCCAACAAAGTATGTGCGATGCGAAAGCTACTATTGCATTGCACCATCAGACCTTCCGTTGCGCGCCCTGCAACGCGCGCCAGACTTTGTCGGGCGTCGCGGGCATGTCGATATGGCGCACGCCTCGCTGTGAGAGGGCATCGACGACCGCGTTCATGACGCTGGTGAGCGAGCCGGCGCAGCCCGCCTCGCCAACGCCCTTCACGCCCAGCGGATTGCTCGCCGTCGGCGCCGGGTGGTGACCAACCGAAAAGCTCGGCGCGTCGTCGGCGCGCGGCATGCAGTAATCCGTGAAGGAGCCGGACAGCAACTGGCCGTCCTCGTCATAGACCACCCGCTCCATGAGGCACTGGCCGATGCCCTGTAGGACTCCGCCATGAAGCTGACCTTCGAGCAGCAACGGATTGACCACCGTTCCGACGTCGTTGACCATTGTGTACTTCACGACCTCGGTGGCGCCCGTCGCTTCGTCGATCTCGACTTCGCAGACGTGGCAACCGTTCGGAAAGGTCCTCGCCGGGCCTTCATTGACGAGCTCGACGTCGAGTGTGATCGGAAATCCGGCAGGAAGCGACTTCGCTTCCCGCACGCGGCGCGCCAAATCGATCACGCCAATCTTTCGATCTGTGCCCACGATGCAAAATTCACCGTCGCGGAATTCAATGTCGTTCAATCCTGCTTCCAACGCCCAGGCGGCGAGCGGCTTGCCGTTCTCGATGACCTTTTCGGACGCAGCGACGACGGCGGAGCCCGATGCAATCATCGAGCGTGAGCCCCCGGTTCCGCCGCCAAAAAGCAGCTGGTCGCTGTCGCCCTGCGAAAGCCTGATCCGGTCGAAGGGCACGCCGAGCCGCGCGCCGAGAATTTGAGCAAGGCTCGTCGTGTGCCCCTGCCCGTAATCGAGCGTGCCGGTAATGATGGTGACCGTCCCGTCCTCCTCGAACCTGATGCCGCCCATTTCCATCGTTGCGGCGGCCGTAGCTTCCAGAAAGCAGCCGATGCCGAGGCCGCGCAGTCTGCCCGCCTTGTTGGAATCGGCGCGACGGTTTTGAAATCCTTTAGTATCGGCGGCTTCCAGAGCCTGCTCCATCAGGGCGGTGAAATCGCCGCTGTCATACGTGACGCCCGATTGCGCTTTGTAGGGCAACTCCTTCGGCGTGAGCTGATTGATCCGACGCAGTTCGATACGATCGATTCCCGAAATGGCGGCTGCTTCATCGATGAGTCGCTCCATGATGTAGTTGCCTTCGGGGCGTCCTGCTCCGCGATAGGCGCCGACGGGCGACTTGTTCGTCAGCACGCAGCGCATCGACACTTCGAACTGCGGCAGGCGATACATGCTGCAGCCGTTGACCACGATGTTGCGCGTCGACGGCATCATCCCGACCGTCGTCAGATAGGCGCCCATGTCGCCGAATCCCTGAATGCGCATGGCGAGAAAACTGCCCTTGTCGTCGATGGCGAGGGAGGCTTCATATTGCTGGGCGCGGCCATGCGTGTCCGATACGAAGCTCGGCGTGCGCTCTTCGGTCCACTTCGCCGGGCGTCCGAGGACCTTGGCGGCGTGCAGCGCGCAAACATGCTCAGGAAAGACCGCTCCGCGCATGCCAAACGAACCGCCGACATGGCCCGTTAGAACCGTTACATTCTCGGGAGGAACGCCGAGGATGTCGTCGGCGAGCTGGGCGCGGTAGCCAAACACGCCCTGCGTCGGCACATGTAGCGTCCAATGCTCTCGCGCCGCATCGTAGAATGCAAGGCAGGCGCGCAGCTCCATCGGATTGATGATGATCCGCGAGTCGACGAGCGAGAGACGCGCCACATGCCCGGCTTGGCCAAACGCCGCCTCCGTCGCCGCCGCATCTCCGTGATAATAGTCGAGCGTGGTGTTCCCTGGGATGTTGTCATAAAGCAGCGGCGCATCCGCCTTTACCGCCTCGGCGACTTCCATCACCGTCGGCAGCTGCTCGATCTCGACGACCACGGCCTCCGCCGCGTCCTTGGCGAGCGCCGGCGATGTCGCGACGACGAACGCCACCGGGTCGCCGACATAGCGAACCCGGTCGATGGCGAGCGGATAGCGCACCGGCTGGCGATAGGGCGAGCCGTCACGATTGGGAAAAGTGATCTTGCTGACGAAGCGTCCGTAGCCCGCCTCCTTCAGATCGGCTCCCGTCCAGGCGCCGAGGACGCCCTCCATGGCTCGCGCCTGATCGAGATCGATCGACAGGATGGTTCCGTGCGCAATCGGACTGCGCACCATCGCCAGATAGACCTGTCCCTCCGCCGAAAGATCGTCCGTGTAGCGTCCTTCGCCGCGCACCAGCACCGGGTCCTCCGTGCGGGGCACAGGCTGCCCGACGCCGAAGCGCTCGCGGTCAAAAACGGACGGATCGGGGCGGGCGGTCATGGCGCGGCCTTCCAGGGTCGGAAATTGGGGGAGATAGAGCATAGTATGGGCCAGGTTCGCGCGTCGAAAGCAGCGTCCCGACATGGGAGCCATGTCCGGCGAGGGGCGGCGGACGGTCCCTCGGGTTGACCCCGGGCGCACGCCTGCCACGATGCCGGCACTTCTGGTTGGATTCGACTCACATGGCTCTCCTGGCGCGCGTGCCGTTCTTCAGGGAATGCGGGATCGATCTCGATGCGCTCGAGAAGCGATGCATCGTCAAACGCTTCGACGAGGGCGAGGTCGTCCTCGACTTCGACGACCACACCAGCGACGTCTATTTTCTTGCGTCCGGCGATGTTCGCATCCTGTTCCGGACACAGGCCGGCAAGGAAGTCATATTCGGCGACATGCGCAGCGGCCAGTTCTTCGGGGAGCTTGCCGCCATCGATAACATTGCAAGGTCCGCCAACGTTACGGCGCTGACCAGGGCGGAAATGGTCATCATGTCCGCCAATATCTTCCGCGAGGCCGTGTTCGGTACGCCCACGCTGTCCGAGCGGATGATGAGGGTTTTGACCGCCCGCACCCGCGAGTTGAACGCCCGGCTCATGGAGCAGGCGGTGCTCGATTTGCGCCACCGGCTCTATTCGGAGCTTCTGCGACTGTCCTTGCCGCGGCCCGGACACGAAGGCGAGCGCGTGATCACGCCGCCGCCCTTCCATCATGTCCTCGCCGCTCGCATCGGCTGCCGCCGCGAACAGGTGACTCGGGAGTTCACGGTGATGAGCGAGCAGGGCCTTGTGGAGAAGACGCGCGGCGCGATCGTCCTGAAGAAGCCCCATACGCTCGAGCAGCGCATCGCCGAGGCGCTGCGCGAAGGCGAATAGGCCCCGCGCTTTCGTTATGGCGGGGGACGTTCCGATCGCCCGCATCGACGCGGCGTCGCGACGGTTCGGCGGTGTGACAGCGGTGGACGCGGTCACGCTCGACATATGCGAGGGCGAGTTCCTCTGCCTTCTCGGTCCGTCGGGATGCGGCAAGACGACTCTGCTGCGCATGCTCGCCGGGTTCGAACAGCCCGACTCCGGACGCATCTATCTCGACGGAGAGGACGTCACGGGCATTCCTCCGCATCGCCGTCCGGTCAACATGATGTTTCAGTCCTACGCGCTCTTTCCGCACATGAGCGTCGAAAAGAACATTGCGTTCGGCCTCAAGCAGGACGGCATGCCCGCCTCCGACATCGCCGCGCGCGTGAGCGATATGATTGCGCTGGCCCGACTCGAAGGCTTGGGCGCGCGTCGTCCGCGTCAATTGTCGGGCGGGCAGCGTCAGCGCGTCGCTCTGGCGCGCGCTCTCGCCAAACGCCCGCGCGTGCTGCTTCTCGATGAGCCGATGGCGGCGCTGGACCGCAAGCTACGTGAGGAGACCCAGATCGAGCTGAAGTCCCTCCAGGCGCGACTTGGGCTGACTTTCATCGTCGTCACCCATGATCAGGTCGAAGCCATGACGATGGCTGATCGTATAGCTGTGATGGAGAATGGACGAATTGCGCAGGTTGGTTCGCCGCGGGAAATCTATGAACGACCCGCGACGCTGTCGGTGGCGCGCTTCGTCGGCGATGCGACGGTCTTTGCAGGAGCAGCTCAATCCGACGCGAATGGCGGCGCCGAATTCCTTTGCGAGCATCCGGCGATGACGCTTGCGCTCGACGTAGCTCGCGCAGGCGCTCTGCAAGCAACCCATCTCGCCATTCGTCCTGAGAACGTCAGGCTCTTTCCCTGGCGGCCGTCGGACCAGCCGAACGTCATACAGGGACAGGTGACGGAATCGCTCTATCGCGGCGATCAGCGGCTGACGATTGTCGACGCCGGCGGCTTTAGGGTGCGCGTCGCCCAATCCAACGCCACTGGCGCCGATGCGGAAACAGCGCCAGGCGCGACCGTCTGGCTCTCTCTGCCGCCTGACGCTCTCATTCCGCTCACATCATGACGATGCGCGCCGCCGACGTTTATGGAAGACGGGCGCGCTGGCTGACGCTTGCGCCGCCATTCCTGTTTCTTGCGGCGCTCTTCCTTGCGCCTTTTGCGATGATAGTCCGCATCAGCCTGTCGCATTCGGTCCGGGCGCAGCCGCCCTACGCGCCCGCTTACGCACCAGGCAGCGGCTGGGAAGGCGTCTGGCGCGTTGTCGAGGGCCTCGATCTCCAGAACTACGCGACGATTGTCTCCGACGACCTCTATGTTGCAGCGTTTCTGACGTCGCTCCGCATCGCGGCAACGTCGACGCTTCTGCTCGTGCTCGTCGGCTATCCAATCGCTTACGCCATGGCGCGCGCGCAGCCGAAACTCCAGCCGGTCCTCGTCGCTCTGATGATGGTTCCGTTCTGGACGAGCTTCCTCATTCGCATCTATGCGTGGATAGGCATTCTCAAGCCGGAAGGGCTGCTCAATCAGGCGCTGATCGGCGCGGGCGTCATCAGCGAGCCCCTCGAAATCCTCAATACGGAAGGCGCGATCTTCATCGGCGTCGTCTACGCCTATCTTCCTTTCATGGTGCTGCCAATCTACGCCGTGCTCGTCGCGCAGGACGAAAGCCTGCTGGAAGCGGCTGCCGACCTCGGTTCTCCGCCCTGGAAATCGTTCTGGCTGGTGACGATTCCCTTGTCGGCGCCGGGCGTCGCGGCGGGATGCCTGCTATGCTTCATCCCGATCGTCGGCGAGTTCATCATTCCCGACATGCTCGGCGGATCCGATACGCTGATGATCGGACGTCAGCTCTGGAGCGAGTTCTTCAGCAATCGCGACTGGCCTTCTGCGTCGGCGATCGCAGTGTTGATGGTCGTAATTCTGCTCATACCTTTCTTTGTGTTGCGCCGGCTTGAATCGCGCGGCGAAGAGGCGCTCCTGTGAAGCGCGGCATGGGATGGAGCGGCGCGCTGGCGCTCGCAATCGGCTTCGCCTTCATCTATGCGCCGATCGTGCTGCTGGTGCTCTATTCCTTCAACGACTCGCGGCTGGTCACCGTCTGGGGCGGCTTTACGACAAGATGGTATTCAGGCCTTTTGTCGAACGAGCCGCTGATGAGCGCCGCCTGGAACAGCCTGCGCATCGCGCTCGGGGCCGCAACCATCGCAACGGCGCTGGGAACGCTCATCGCGCTGGCGCTCGCGAGGTTCGGCCGCTTCCGCGGCCGCGGTCTGCTCGCGGCGATGGCGTTCACGCCGGTCGTCATGCCGGAGATCATCACCGCGCTGTCGTTGTTGTTGCTCTTCGTGGCCATTGATCTCGACCGTGGCGCAGCCACGGTGACGGTGGCGCACGCGGTGTT
>JBEVKO010000122.1:0-10443 GCA_040509705.1 Beijerinckiaceae bacterium | reverse complement strand
AAGCCAAATTGGGAGATCGTCGAAAGCGGATTCTTCCCGCTCGACGTGTTGCCGGCCGACGCCACGCGCGGGACCGTCGCGCGCATCCTTGAGGTCCGCGAGGGCCGCCGCGCCGATCCGATCTGGTAAGGCGCCGTTCACGCGGAGCGCGTGGCCGGGATCGAATGCTAAGAGTGATCCGACGCGGCGTTTGTCACTGGAGGTTCAGCGTTCGCTGCGCTCACGATTCTTGCGTTGGACCCCGCACACGGTTCCGCTCTGCTTCACCGCTCCGGGGACGAAGAGAGTCCACCTGCAAAGCGCATCGCCTCAAGCGTGAGAAGTTCGGTGCAGTTGGTTCTCATCAACGATCTTTAGCGGGCGGCGCCGCGGTTCATGCGCGCCAGGCGTTCCGAGATGATCCCTTCCGCGTCGGTAACGATGCGCTGGATCAGCTCGTTGCAAGTCGGCACATCCTCGATGAGGCCCATCGAAATTCCGGCGCTCCAAATTCCAGCTTCGAGATCGCCGGTTTCATAGACGGTCCTGCCGCGCCGCCCGGAGACGACCGGCCCGATTGTCTCGATGGCTTCGCCCGCCTCCTCCATCTCGATCGTCCTGCGAGCAACAGAGTTGCCATAGACGCGCGCTGTATTGCGCATGCTGCGCAGGATCAGGGCGGTGTCGCGTTCGGTGCCGGCGACGAGCGCCTGCTTGACCGAGTCGTGTATCGGCGCTTCGCGTGTCGCCATGAAGCGCGTGCCCATATTGACGCCTTCGCAACCCAGCGCGAGCGCCGCGACGAGGCCGCGCCCGTCGGCGAAGCCTCCGGAAGCGATGATCGGAATGCGAATGACGTTGGCAGCCGCGGGAAGAAGCACGAAGTTTCCGATGTCGTCTTCGCCCGGATGGCCGGCGCATTCGAAGCCGTCCATGCTGACGCAGTCGACGCCGAGTTTCTCGGCGCTCAGACCGTGGCGCACGGACGTGCATTTGTGAATGATCTTGACGCCCGCCGCCTTGAGTTTCGGCATGTGAGCCTTCGGGCTGTTCCCCGCGGTTTCGACGATCCTGATTCCCGACGAGATTACGGCGTCGATATATTCACCGTACGGGACCGGCTTCAGCGTCGGCAGAATGGTCAGATTGACGCCGAAAGGCTTGTCCGTCATCTCGCGACAGCGCGCGATCTCGCGCACGAGATCGTCGGGCGTCGGCTGCGTCAGCGCGGTGAGAAAGCCGAGCGCTCCGGCATTGGCGACGGCGGATGTAAGTTCCGCTCGGCCAACCCATTGCATGCCCCCTTGGGTGATCGGATGTTCGACGCCAAAAAGCTCCGTGAATCGCGTACGAAGCATCAAGCCGCCTTCAGAGACGCAGCGCGACGGTCGAAACGGGCAAGCCGTTCGAGCAGGTAGTCGACCTCGGCTCTCGCAATCGCGGACAACGGCGCGGCAGGCTTGCGCTGCGCGTCGCTCGTCAAGACGCCGCGGCGCATCAACACATACTTCCTAACGCCGAGGCCGGCGCCCATCTGTTGCTCGTAACGCAACAGTGGAAGATGCGCATCGAAGAGATCGTGCGCCTGATCGCGCTTTCCTTCAACCGTGAGGCGGACGACATCGATAAGCATTTCCGGAAATGCATATCCGGTGTTGGAGCCGTCGGCGCCGCGCTCCATTTCAAAGTCGAGGAAAAGCCCGCCATTCGCGGTAAGTATCGAGATGGGCCGGAGCGAACCTTCGCGTTGCCAGTTGCGCAGAGTGGTGATCTTTTCGAGGCCCGGCCAGTCTTCGTGCTTCAACATCACGCAGGACGGATTATCGGTGACGATGCGACGGATGATTCCCGGCGTCATGACGACGGAGGTAAGCAGCGGATAGTCCTGGATGACGAAGGGAACGTCGCGTCCGATCGCCTCCACCGCCTGCGCGTAGTAGTTCACGATCTGGTCGTCAGTTCGCAGCGTATTGGGCGGCGCGATCATGACGCCTGCGGCGCCGAGTTCCATCGCGCTTCGCGCCAACGCGCGCATCGCCGCAAAGCCGGGGGCGGAGACGCCGACGACGACCGGGAGACCTCCGACGGATTCAACGCACAGCCGAATGACCGCGACAGATTCCTCATGATCGAGCTTCGGCGCCTCGCCCATCGCGCCGAGGATGGTCACGCCCGTCGCACCGATCTCCCGGTACCAGGCGAACATCCGGCGAGCGCTGCGCTCGTCGAGTGATCCGTCGGGAAGAAATGGCGTGGGCGCAATGGGGAATACTCCCTTCGCGTCGGGTCCAAGCGGCATGGCGTCCTCCGGGGCGGCGAATAGCGGGCTGGTCGCATGGCGGCGGCTTTTCCGCAACCTCGATGTGGTCGCTTGCTCCCAGCCTCCCTTGACAGACGGTGGGGCGCCTGACGTGAAAGGCGCGCCATGCCTGACCTTTCTCTCGATACTCGTCCCGAGCGCCCTGGCGATGCAGCCGCTATCGAACGGCTGAGCGAGCGCGCGTTCGGGCCGGGCCGCTTTGCACGCACGGCCTACCGGCTGCGCGAGGGAACCACGCCGCTCCTGTCCGCGAGCTTCGTGGCGTTCGTCGCGACCCTGATCGTCGGCTCGGTGCGCATGTCGCCAGCGATGGCCGGCGGGCGGAGGGTCCTGGTGCTCGGTCCGCTGACGGTGGATCCGGCCTTCGAGGGACGCGGCGTCGGATCGATGCTCATGCGGGCTGCGATCGAAGCGGCGCGGCGCGACGGCGAATCGCTGATCTTTCTCGTGGGCGATGAACCATACTACAAGCGCTTCGGCTTCCGGCGCGCGCCGGCCAACGGCCCGAAAATGCCCGGTCCCGTCGACCCGGCGCGCTTCCTCATGCTGGAACTCGAAGAGGGAGCGGCGAGCGACCTGCGCGGCGAATTGCGACCGTTGCGCGCGGCGCGGCGCGAGTGATTTCAGAACCGTGACTTACTACAGAAGACTGGCGAACGCGCGAGCCGGAATTCACGATTTCTTAGTCACGTCGCAACAAATGGCCGCACCCCGCCGTTGCGAAAGGAGTCTGTTGCAGATTTCGTGCGAAGTTTAGCTGCCGGTATAAGTGTTTTCAGCATCCATGCGCTTGATGACACGGATAATGACGTCTTTTTGCAGTTGAGCTCGCGATTGCGGGATGAGGGTGTAATGGGGTTGGGGCAAGCCAGAAGGCTGCGTGCGATTGTCGACAGCAAGGGGCGGGATTGTTATCCGGAACTCGCGGATCTGATACCAGTCGATGTCGTCAAGTGGCGAGACGTGCCGCACCAGTCGATCGCGAGCCATGAGCCCCTTTTGATCGACGCCGATTTGCGCGAGATCGCCAAGGCGGACTTCCTCAGGGCGTATCTGCCGGACCGTACAAAAACCGCGGCGCGGATTGTCGTGGTGGACAAGGATAGCCCAGCGTCGCTCATGCAGGCGAATGTTCTCGGCGCGTCTGACGTATTCAGTCGGCCGCTCGATGCCGATGCGCTCAGGCTTTGCCTGTCCCGTCGCCTCAGCGCTCAGGCTGCGAGCCTTCCGATGTGGCGGCGTCCGACGTTCCGCTCTGCGGCTGCGGCGCCCGGCGGCGTCTCGATCGACGCAGCGGCGGCGGCGCTTGACCAAAGCTTCGGCGCTCTCATTCGCGGCGGCGCCATTGACAGCGCCGCGCTCGATGTTGCGGGCAATGAAATCATCGACGCCATCGCCGACATCGGACTCGCGAACTGGCTGAGCACTGTTCGCACGTATCACGAAGGCACGTTCCAACATTGCATGCTTGTCACCGGTCTCGCGACATCCTTCGGCCATCGCACGGGCATGCGCCGGGACGATGTGCGCATGCTGACCACGGCGGCGCTCCTCCATGATGTCGGCAAGGCTCGCATTCCGATCGAGATTCTCGACAAGCCCGGCCAGCTGTCACAGGCCGAGTTCCAGTTGATCAAGAGTCACACGGTGATCGGCTACGAATATCTGCTGGCGCAGAACGACATTTCTCCGAGCATTCTCTCCGCCGTGCGCCATCATCACGAATATCTCGACGGCAGCGGCTATCCCGACGGGCTGTCGGGCGCTGAGATCGACGACGTCACGCGCATTCTCACTATTTGCGATATCTATGGCGCGTTGGTCGAGGAGCGCGCCTACAAGAAGCCGAAGGCGCCGGCGGAAGCCATCGAGATCCTTATGGACATGGCGCGCAATGGCAAGGTCGAGGCCAGCCTGGTGCAGGCGCTTGCGCGCGCATAGCGAAAGACCCGCGCTTCAACCTCCGTCTGGAGGCGCGTCCGCCCGGTCGATGTGCCCGAGGTCGCGTCCGGGATCGATGAGGTCGCGAACCCGCTGCTTAAGAATCTTGGCGTCAGGAAAACCGCCATCAGTCTTGCGATCCCAGATCAGCGTTTCGTTGCAGGTGATCTGAAAGACGCCGCCAGTTGCGGGAACCAACGCAACCTCGCCAAGGTCAGTCGAAAACGTCGAGAGAAGTTCCTGCGCCATCCAGGCGGCGCGGAGAAGCCACTGGCATTGCGTGCAGTAGCGTATGGCGATGCGGGGAGAGGTGGCCATGAAGTTACTCTAAGAGCAAACTCGCAACCCAATCCGAGAAGCCGCGCCGGCTGGCCGGGTACTCGCGCCTAACCTAAGCAGCCTTTTCCGGATTGCCTCTGAATCGCCCGCCCTCGCCAAGCCACATGCCGACGAGAAGCGATGCCAGAAGGAACAGCCCGGCAAGCCCGATGAACACTGGCCATACCGAAACGCCGCGCACAATCGACTGATCGTTGGCGCGCAGGCCGATCGTGTCGGACGAGGCGTAGCGGGTCGCGCCGTGCATCGAGACAACATTCGGCATGCGGAAGGCATCGCCGCGTTCGACCAGGCGACGCACCGAGCCGCCGCTGCCTTCAGCGATCGGACGCAACGGTTCCGTTGATGACAGGATCTCGCGCCATTCGCGCGGATTCTCGGGGCCAACGCCGACAAAAGCGGTCAGCTTGTCATCGGCGATCCGGTGCAGCCCGATCTCGTCGGTATCGACCACCGCCGCGAAGCGTCCGGGCTGAACTTCCTTCAATTCGACAATCTTCTGCGAGCCGCCCGGTGTCGACAGAGTAACCGGGGCTGCGGCGTCAGACATGGTCTGACGCTCAATAGTGATCGTGCGGCCGCGCGCCGCGCCACGCAGCGCTTCCTCCTCGAGTTGCGGCTCTTTCATCAGCCAATGGGACACGCGACGCAGCATTTCGAGATGCGGGCCGCCATTGCGGAAATTGCGCGCCCAGAGCCAGGCGTGATCGGACAGGATGACAGCGACGCGGCCTTTCTCCTCGCGCGAGAGAACCATGACCGGCCTATCCTGCGGTCCGCCCATGACGGTGGCCCCGCCCTGAGCGCGAGCGGAGACGAGGCGCAGCCATTCGGACCAGTTCGGCGGCTCGCTCTCGCCGCCGGGCAGGTCGCGCGTGACGGGGTGGCGGCGTCCGACGGACGTGATCCGGGCCAGATAAGGCTCTTCGATCACGCGCCCGTCGGGTCGCGCTGGAAGCACCTGCACGAGGGGAGTGGTCGCGAGGCTCGACGATCCTGCATATTCTGGACCGGCTGCAATCATCACTGCGCCGCCCTCACGCACATAGCGGACAATGTTCTCGAAATAGAGGCGCGGCAGGATCGACTGGTTGGCGTAGCGGTCGAAGATGATCAGGTCGAATTCCTTGATCTTCTCGCCGAACAGTTCGCGCGTCGGAAATGCGATCAGCGACAATTCGTTGATCGGCGTGCCGTCCTGCTTCTCGGGTGGGCGAAGGATCGTGAAATGAACCAGCTCGACATTGGCGTCGGACTTCAGAAGATTGCGCCATGTGCGTTCGCCCGCATGCGGCTCACCCGAGACAAGGAGGACGCGCAGCTTCTCGCGCACGCCTTCGATCGTGACCACGGCGCGGTTGTTGGCGACGCTGAGCTCTCCTTCGACCGGCGACACGTCCAGTTCGACGACGTTGGCGCCGCCATGATCGATGCGGATGGGCACGCGCACGGTCTGACCGACAGCGATATCGAGCTCAGTCAATAACGCGCCGTCGCGCTTCACCGTCAGGCGCGCGGGCGCGCCAACGGTTGTGTCCATGACGCGGACGCGGACCGCCTGATCACGGCCGACCATGCCGAACTTCGGCGCTTCGACGAGTTCGATGCGACGGTCGCGCTCGTTCGGACGTCCCGTGATGAGGGCGTGCAGCGGCGCATGGAACGGTAGATCCGACGCATTCAAGGGAATGTCGTGAACCAGCCCGTCGGTGATCATGATGGCGCCCGCGACGCGGTTCGCTGCAACGTCGGCGAGCCCACTTTGCAGAGCCGCGAAGAGTCGCGTGCCGTCGGCTCCGCCGTCGATATCGCTGGCTTCGATGATGCGCGCTTCGAGGCCGGGGATGGATTCAATTCGACGCTTCAGCTCATCCAGCGCGCGTTGCGTCTCAGCCGCACGCTGAGCGACGCGGTTCGACGCGGAACGATCGACCACAATCGCCACGACGTCCTTGATTGGATCGCGATCCTCGCGCCGGAGCGCCGGGTCGGCGAGCGCAAGAAGACACGCGCCGAGCGCGCAGGCTCGCAGCAGGCCAGCCGCTCCCTTCAGAAAAACGGACGCGACGGCGGCGACGAGCGTCAGCGTCGCCAGCGTGGCGAAGAGCCAATCCGGAACGAGCGGAGCGAAGGAGACGTTCCACATCGCTATTGCCCCAGCCGTTCGAGGAGCGCCGGAACATGGACCTGATCCGCCTTGTAATTGCCGGTCAGGATGTAAAGCACAAGATTGATCCCCCCGCGGATTGACAACTCGCGCTGGCGCGGGTCAGAGCCCGTCACCGGATACAGGGGCTCGCCGCGCCGGTTTGTAGCCCATGCCGCCGCAAGATCGTTGCCGGTGATGATGATCGGCGACACTCCGTCGCCGGCGCGCGCCGGACGGACGCCGCTCTCGGCGGGCGGCAACGCCTCGATCCAGGTCTGGCCGCCGTCATAGCGGCCGGGGAAGCGGTCGATGAGATAAAACGCCTTCGTCACCACATGATCGCGCGGCACGGGTTCGAGTTCGGGGATGTCGAGGCTGCCGATAATGCGGCGCAGGAGCTGGTTTTCCGGCGTCTGCGCGCCTGGACGGCCGCCGAGCGCATCGCGCGTATCGAAGATCACCGTGCCGCCATTCTTCATGAAAGCGTCGAGCTTGCGGATCTGCGGCTCGAGCGGAACCGGGCGGCCGACGACGATGGGCCAGTAGAGCATGGGATAGACCGACAGGTCATCGCGATCGAGATTGACGCCAACCGGCTCTCCGGCTTCCAGGGCGGTTCGCGCAGACAGCATCACGGTCAGGCCGGCGAGGCCCGCGCGACTGGTCTCGTCGGTCACGCTGTCGCCCGTCAGAACATAGGCGAGGCGCGTCGTCAGCGCTCCGTCGATGTCGCGTTTCGACAGAGGCGGCGCAGCCGGCGTCGTCGACGATGGCGATGCGGCCGGCGGGGCAGCCGGCGTTTGCGCACGTGCGTCGCGATCGACCGCGATTACACCCGCCATTGCAATCAGACCGGCGGCGATCGCGGGACGGCGCAGTCGTCCAAGGGCGCCAGAGAGCCACAGCGTGGCGATGGTGTCGAGAATGAGCCCGATCAGCGCAATCACGATCAGCCACGGGCGCAGATCGACCGGGCGCACCGTCTCGATAGTCGTCGTCGCAACGCCAGAGGGCGCCGCTCCGAGCGCAACGATTTTGTCGCCGAGCCTGAGCGCATTGATGGCGAGAGGATCATCCGCCGATCCGTAGAATCCGGGCGGATAGTCGCCGGTCGCGTTGCCGGCGTAGTTGGCGGGCGCAGGCTTCGCAGTCGCCGGCGGCGCCCGGAACCGTCCCTCTCCGTCAAGCGTCTGCAGCGGCGCAAGGGTCGCGTTCGATGCGGAGGCAGTCGCCGCCGCGGTTCGCGACGCGTCGCTCGCGCCAGACAGATTGACGAGCGTCCGCATCAGATCAACGAACAGTCCGGACAGCGGCAGATTGGACCATGAGGTGTCGGCGGTGACGTGAAAAAGCGCGATCACGCCTTTGCCTCGTGTTTCGCCAGTGACGACGGGCGTGCCGTCGGAGAGCGCCGCCCATGTCTTTCCGACGAGGGAAAGATCGGGCTCCGCCAGAATTTGTCGCGTGATCGACACTTCCGCCGGCGGCTTCAATCCCTTGAAGGGACTCGAGTCGCCGAAGGGTGAAAGCGTCTTGGGAGTTTCCCATGAGAGTGTGCCGCCGAGCGTGCGTCCGCCGCGGCGCAGCCGCACGGGGACGAGGTCGTCATTCGCCGCCGCAAGCCTTGTGCCGGCAAAGCGGACGAGTACGCCGCCGTCCTCAACGAAGCGGCGCAATTGCTGGAGAGCCTCGCCCGTGAGCTGGCCGACATCAGCGAGAACGACGACGGAGGGCTTCTCGGCGAGCAGCGTCGCGAGCGCGTCCGCTGGTCCGCCGCGTCCCTCGCGCACCTCTGCGAAGGGCGCCAGCGCGCGCGACAGATAGTAGGTTGCGGCAAGAAGGGGCTGCGCGGTGTCAGTGGTCGCCCCCGTGATAAGCGCCACGCGGCGACGCCTCTGAGATCCGTCAAGCAGCGACACGGCGCCTGCCGACGCTTCATCGATTATTTCGACGCGCGCCACCTGGTTGCGCAATTCGAGCGGCAAGTCGATAGGCGCCGAAGCTTCGGTTGCGTCGGACGCGAAGTCGGCCCTGCCTTCGGCGAGAGCCAAACCCTTGCGGTCCAGCGCTCGCAACAAAGCATTGCCCGGCCCATCCGTTCCGGCGCGCACGACATGCGCCGTCAGGCCCGTCGCGCCGCTCTCAACCCCAGCTAGCCCGCGCTGCATCGTGCGAGGGTTGCGGCTCACCTCGATCGTGCGTCCGCTGGTTCGTGCTGCGAGCGCCTCCATCAGGGGATCCGGCGTCTGCATGGAAACGCCATCTGCGATCCAGGCGACGCTCATGTCGGCGTGGCGATCGAGGAAAGCTGCAATGCGGCCGGCGTGGCTGGCGCGCTCGGGCAGGTGGGGCTGCGGCGTCAGACCGCGCAATTTCTCCAGCGCCTGGCTGGCGTCGCCGAGCACTGGCTCCTGCGGCCAGTCGGCGGTCGCGACAAGCGCGACGACCCGACCTCGCGCCTGCGCGTTGACCAGCGCCTGCTCGGCCGATGCGACGCGCTGCGCCCAGTCCGGCGCGGAGGGCCAGCCATTGTCGACAATGAGCAGAAGCGATCCGCTTGCCGCGTTCGAGGCGCGACGCGCGTTCCAGACCGGACCCGCCAGCGCAAGGATGAGAGCGGCGGCGACGCCCAGACGCAGCGCAAGCAGCCACCACGGCGTGCGCGCGACCGTCTCCTTCTCGGGAAGAAGATCGAGCAAAATGCGCAGCGGCGGAAAGTCGATTCGCTTAGGGCGCGGCGGCGTGACGCGCAGCAGCCAGTACAGCGCAGGAAGTAAAGCGAGCGCGGCCAGCGTGAAAGGCGCGGCGAAGGCGAGGCTGCCGATCATGCGCTCATCCCTTCCGTCCCGCAGCAACGCGCGCAACGAGACCCAGAAGGGCCTCCGAAGCGGTTCTGTCTGTCCTGTGAACCGCAAACGACCAGCCGCGCCGCCGGCAGGCGTCGCGAATAATATCGCGATGTTCGGCCAGACGCGAGAGGTAGCGGTTTCGGAACTCCCCGGCGTCGCCGACGCGCAACTTGGCGCCGATCTCGAGATCGAAAATCTCGGCGTGGCCGGAGTAGGGAAAGACCTCCTCAACAGGATCGGCGACGATCATTATGTGGCCGCGGGCTCCGCGCGAGGAAATCGCCTCGATTGACTGAACGATCTCGCCTGCGGGCGCGAGCAGATCGCCGATCACCACTGCTTCGGAGAGCGATGAAAGCGGAACGTGTGGCGGCAGATCGTCAAAACCATCGCGATGGGCGTGAGCGATGGTCTCGGCGAGTTTTTCGATGATTTCGCGAGAAGCGGACGCGGGCGCCCCGCCGAGCATCCCGACGCGCTCTCCGGCTCTCACCAGCATGTCCGCCAGCGCAAGCCCGACGATCAGAGCGCGATCGATCTTGGGCGTCATGGCGAGCTTCGACTGAAAGCCCATCGATGCGGAGAGATCGATCCACAACGCGATCGTGTGCGCTGCTTCCCACTCGCGCTCGCGCACGAAGGCTCGGTCGTCGCGCGCTGAGCGGCGCCAATCGATCCGGGTCGCAGGCTCGCCGGACGTGAAGGGACGGAACTGCCAGAAATTTTCGCCGACGCCGGCGCGCCGGCGCCCGTGCGCCCCGTGCACCGTCGCCATTGCGACTCTTCGCGCCTCAAGGACGATGCGCGGAATGCGGCTCACAAGATCAAGCGCGCCTTCCGCATGGCGGCGATCAATCGCACGCTCG
>JBEVKO010000121.1:0-6393 GCA_040509705.1 Beijerinckiaceae bacterium | reverse complement strand
GCCGCTGCCGAACGGCATTCTCGGTCACGATCCGGCGCTGTCGGTCTATCGCACCGACCTCGACAAGGCCAAGGCGCATCTGGCGAAATCAAAATCACCGAACGGCGGAATCAAGCTGACCTTCGTGCATGTGTCGGGGCTCGACCAGCAGCGCCGCTGGGGCCTCGTGATGCTCGACAGTCTCAAGAAGCTGAACATCGATCTCGAGATCAAGCCGATGATCTGGCCGGATATGGTCGCGTCCTGCCGCTCGCCGGAAACATTCCCGGACCTCTTCCCCGTGTATCAGACGGCGAACTACGGCGATCCCGACAATATCGCCTACGCCGCCTACCACTCGTCGCGGAACGGCAACTGGCAGAACGCCGTCTACAACAGTCCGCAGGTCGATGCGCTGATCGAGCAGGGCCGCAGCGAGCAGGATGAAGCCAAGCGCAAGGCGATCTACAAGCAGTTCCAGGAACTCGTCGTTGCGGATGCGCCGGATATCTTCGGCGTTCTCGAACGCCGCAAGCTGGCGCTGCGCGACGCCGTGCAGAACTTCGTCTTCACCCCGGTGGCGTCGAACGCGGTGGAGTTGTTCCCGCTGTCGCTGAAGTGATGTCCGATCGCCGCCGGACTCGTTCCGGCGGCAATACCCTGGAGCGCGCATGCTCGCCTTCGCGTTAAGACGCATCCTGCTGCTTGCGCCGGTGCTCGTCGGCCTCACGATGCTCGTCTTCGTGATCGCGCGCATGCTGCCCGGCGATCCCGTCGCGCTCGCGGCGGGTCCCAATGCGACGCCGGCTGAGATCGCCGCCTATGGCAAGGAGTTCGGTCTCGACCGGCCTCTCATCGAGCAATACTGGCGCTATGCGACCGGCCTTCTGCGCGGCGACTGGGGCGTCTCCATCTACACGCGGCGACCCGTCGCAGAAGATCTCAAAATCTATCTTCCGGCGACGCTGGAGCTGGTGTTCGCCGCGATGCTGCTCGCCGTCGCGATCGGCATTCCGGCCGGCCTGATGGCCGCGGTCTATCGCGACCGCTGGCCCGACTATGTGTCGCGGGTCGCATCGCTCGGCGCGATCTCGATGCCCCGCTTTTTCCTCGGGTTGCTGCTGCAACTCGGCTTCGCCATGTGGCTCGGGCTTCTGCCGCTGGGCGGCCGGTTTCCGCTTGCCGAAGACCCGCCCGCCGTCGTCACCGGTTTTCTCACGATCGATGCGCTCATCGCGCGCGATCTCGGCGCGTTCATGACGGCTCTGAAGTATCTGCTCCTGCCGACCGTCGCGATGTCGCTGTCGCCCCTCGCGACGATCACGCGCATGATGCGCGCATCGACCATCGAGACCCTGCAGCAGGATTATGTGCTGACCGAGCGCGCTCTTGGCCTGTCGGAACGGCTCATCATCTTCAAATATGTGCTCCGCAACGCAGCATCCGCGACGCTGACCGTGATCGGGCTCTATTTCGGCTGGCTCCTCGGCGGCACTGTGCTCGTCGAAACCGTGTTCGACTGGCCGGGGCTTGGCCTCTATGCGACGAAAGCAGTGGTCACGCAGGACTTCATGCCCGTCATCGGCGTCACGCTCTGCATCGGCTTCATGTTCGTTACGGTCAATCTGATCGTCGATCTGCTCTATGGCGTGATCAATCCCAAGGTGCGCTACGCATGACCGTCGCCGACGCAGCGCCAGTCCTGTCGGCGCGCCGCGAGATGTGGCGGCGCAGCGTCTATCGCTTTCGTCAGAGCACTCTTTCCATCGTCGGCTTCGCCCTGGTGGCGGCGCTGTTGATCATCGCCGCCGCCGGGCCGCTGATCGTCCCCCATCCGGATCATGTCGCGGGCGCGATCGACACGGCGGCGCGATTTAAGCCGCCATCGGCGGCGAACTGGTTCGGCACCAACGAGCTTGGCCAGGATATGCTTTCCCTCGTCGTCGCCGGCGCCCGCGTGTCGCTGTTCGCGGGACTCGCGGTCGTCGCGCTTGGCGCCTTCGTCGGCACGATCGTCGGCGCGATCGCCGGATATTTCGGCGGCTGGACCGACGACATTCTGATGCGCCTCGCCGATCTCAAGCTGACCATTCCGGGACTCATCCTCGCGATGGCGGTCGCCGCTGCGCTGGGGCCCGGCATTCTCAACATGGTCGTCGCGATCTCGCTCTCCTGGTGGCCGGGCTATGCGCGGCTCGTGCGCGGCGAGGTGATGGCCAAGAAGGAAGAAATGTTCGTGACCGCTGCGCTTGCGCTTGGCGCCGGCGCCGGCCGCATTCTCCGGCGTCACATCCTGCCCAACGTGATGACTCCTGTGATCATCAAGATGTCCCTCGACATGGGCTTTGCGATTCTGACAGTCGCATCGCTAGGATTCATCGGCATCGGGGTCAAGCCGCCAACGCCGGAGTGGGGCTCGCTTCTGTCTGTCGCGCGCAACTACATGCCGGACTATTGGTGGACGGCGATCTTTCCCGGCCTCGCCATTTTCATTGCGGTGTTCGGCTTCAATCTGTTGGGCGACGGTCTGCGCGACGTGTTCGACCCCAAGGCGCGGCGCTGAGGAACGCGACGATGCCGCTCCTCGAAATCCGCGACCTGCATCTCGCCATGAAGAGCTTCGAGGGCGAGGCGCATGTCCTGAACGGCATTAACCTCGCGGTCGAGCGCGGCGAGATCTGGGGCGTCGTCGGCGAGACGGGTTGCGGAAAGTCGCTGACCGGCCTGTCGGTGTCGCGACTCGTGCCGTCGCCGCCGGCGCGCTACATGCAGGGCGAAATCCTTTTCGAAGGGCGCGACGTTCTTGCGGCGTCCGAAGAGGACATGCGCAAGCTGCGCGGCCGGCGCATCGGCATGATCTTTCAGGACCCGACGACGAACCTCAATCCGTCGTTCCGCATCGGCGAGCAGATGATCGATGTGGCGCTGCATGCGGCGGAGGACGATCCGGCGCTGCTCGGACTGACGAAGACCGCCTCGCGCAGCGAGCGCCGCAGCGCGGCGCGCAGATTGGCGGTCGAACTGCTGGACAGCGTCGGCATCCCGAATGCGGCGGATCGGCTCGACTCCTATCCGCACCAGTTTTCCGGCGGCATGCGCCAGCGGGTGCTGATTGCGCTGGCGCTGATCGGCCGGCCCGACCTTCTCATCGCCGATGAGCCCACGACGGCGCTCGACGTCTCGGTGCAGGCGCAGGTGCTGCGCATTCTCTTTGATCTCGTCCAGAAGCATCGCCTCGCGGTCATGCTGATCACGCACAATCTCGGCGTCGTCGCGCAGCTCTGCAGCCATGTCGCGGTGATGTACGCGGGCAACATCGTGGAATCCGGAAAGGTCGATGCCGTGCTCTCGGCGCCGAAGCACCCCTACACGCAGGCGCTGCTCGCCGCGGTTCCTGGCAGAAGCGCCGTGCGCGGCGCGCTGTCGGCGCTGGCGGGGTCGGTTCCCAATCTCTTGCGGCCCCCGCCGGGATGCCGCTTCGCGCCCCGCTGCCCGCACGCCATGCCCCGATGTGACGCCGGCGCGCCACCGATGATCGGCGTCGCCGCGGGTCAGCAAGTCGCGTGCGTGCTCTACGATAAGACGGCGGAGGCGGCCTGATGCTGCTGCACGTCGACAACGTCGTGAAGATTTTCGCGTCGAAGCGTCCCTTTGCACGTGCTGTTGAATTCGCGGCGCTCAAGGGCGTGAGCCTAGAGATCACGCGTGGGCAAAGCTTCGGTCTGGTCGGCGAATCGGGTTCCGGGAAAACGACGCTGGCGCGCTGCATCTTGCGGCTGGACGACATCACATCCGGCCGCATCATCTATGACGGGCAGGATCTCGCGACCTTGTCGCCGCGCGCGTTGCGCGCTCTGCGCTCCAAAATCCAGATCGTCTTTCAGGATCCATACGCCTCGCTCAATCCGCGAATGACGATCCGCGATATCGTCGCCGAGCCCCTCGAAATTCATCACGATCTCGTCGGGCTCTCCGCGCAGGCGCGCACCGATCGCGCATCGGAATTGCTGGCACTCGTCGGCCTTCGGACCGAGCATCTTTATCGCTATCCGCATGAGTTCTCCGGCGGGCAGCGCCAGCGCATCGGGATCGCTCGCGCGCTGGCGCTCAACCCGGAATTTCTCATCCTCGACGAGCCGACGTCGGCGCTTGACGTCTCGGTGCAGGCGCAGGTGCTCAATTTGTTGCACGAATTGCAGCAGCGGCTGGGCCTCACCTACCTGTTCGTTAGCCATGATCTCGGCGTCATCCGGCATGTGTGCGACCGGGTCGCGCTGCTCTATCGCGGCGAGCTCGTCGAGGAGAACGACACGGAGGCCATCTTTGAATCGCCGCGCACGGACTATGCACGCACGCTGATCGCGGCGATGCCGAGTCCCGATCCGGCGCGGTCGTTGTGGCGGGCGGCGTAACTCCCCGAGGGGAGAAGGAGAAACTACGCTATCGCCGCATCGCCTTCTCCACGCAACGCGGGGAGAACATGTCCGCGTAGCGGCCGGATGAGGGGCAAGCAAATCTGCGTTTGCTCACCCGAGCGCCAGCTGAACCTTCATGGAGACTCGTTTGTCGGCGGCGAGATCAAACGCCTCGACCGCTCGATCCAGCGGATGCGTAGCGGTCACCAGCGGCTTGACGTCGATGCGGCCGGTCGAGATCGCCTGCGCCGCAAGCGCAAATTCCTGATTGAAGCGGAACGAGCCGCGCAGATTGAGTTCTTTCGACACGACGACGTTCATCGGCACGTCGAAGGCGCCGCCGATGCCGATCTGCACGATCTCGCCCTGCGGCCGCACGAT
The DNA here is from genome assembly GCA_040509705.1 of Beijerinckiaceae bacterium. Classification (GTDB taxonomy): domain Bacteria; phylum Pseudomonadota; class Alphaproteobacteria; order Rhizobiales; family Beijerinckiaceae; genus Terrirubrum. The sequence goes on along the minus strand of JBEVKO010000121.1, from coordinate 1,618 downwards.
CTCGATCGCTTGCGCCAGCGCGCGCGGATTGCCCGAGCATTCGAACGCGACGTCGATGCGCCCCTTGTCGAGCGCTTCGCCGGCGAGCGCGTCCGTTTGGCGCGCGACATTGACAGTACGGGTCGCTCCAAGCTTTTGCGCGAAGGCCAGGGGCTCATCCGCGACGTCGGTGACGATGATCTCGGCCGCGCCCGCATCGCGCGCCGCCAGCAGCGACAGTACGCCGATCGGCCCGCTGCCCGTGACCAGCACGCGCTTGCCCGCGATCGCCCCCGCCTGATTGACCGCATGCATGCATACGGCGAGAGGCTCGGCCATCGCCGCTTCAGCCAGCGACACGCTCGAGCCGACCGGCACGCATTGCTCGGCCTTGACGACGATGCGCTCGCGAAATCCGCCCTGCACGTGCGGCGTGCGCATGGCGCTGCCCCAGAAGCGCATGTTGAGGCAATGATGGAAGAGTCCGGCGCGGCAATGTACGCATTCGCCGCAGGGGTGGCTCGGATTGAGCGCCACGGCCTCTCCGACAGCGAGCCCGGACACGCCCTCGCCAAGGACCTCGATCGTTCCCGCGACCTCGTGGCCGAGGATCAGCGGCTCGCGCACCCGGATCGCTCCGAATCCGCCGTCGAGATAGTAGTGGAGATCGGAGCCGCAGATTCCGCCGACGCCGACGCGCACCAGAACTTCGCCGTTGCCTGGCTCATGCAGCGGCCGCGATTCGATCCGCAAATCCTTTGCCGCGTGGATGACGCAGACGCGTGTCGATCCGGTCATGGCTTCACCTCTCAGCATCGGGCGCGCCGGAGCGCGCATGCAATGTGCGGCTCACGCCGCCTTTCGGTTCAGCGCCGTCATGACGCCGCGCAGCTCCGCAAGTCCGCGCAGGCGTCCGATCAGCGGATAACCCGGATGCGTCGGGCGGCCCTGATCGGACAAAAGCGCGTGACCATGGTCGGGACGGAACGGAATCGGCGGCCGGCCATCACGCTGGCGGCGCGCATCCTCGGTCAGCAGCGCATCGATGACCGCCACCATGTCGGTGTCGCCGCCGAGATGATCCGCCTCGTAGAAGGAACCGTCCGACTCCTTCCTGACATTCCTTAGATGTGCAAAATGAACATGTGGCGCGAAGCGCCGCGCGATGTCGGGCACATCGTTGTCAGGACCCGCACCGAGCGATCCGGAGCAAAGCGTCACGCCATTGGCCGGCGAAGGCGCCGCGTTCACGATGAAATCGAGATCCTCTGCATTTGAGACGATGCGCGGCAGCCCGAGCAACGGGCGCGGCGGATCGTCGGGATGGATGCACATGCGCATGCCGCATTCCTCGGCGGTGGGAGTCACCTCCTTGAGGAATCGCGCGAGATTGGCGCGCAGCGCCTGCGCATCAACTCCGCGATAGCGATCGAGCATCCGGCGCAGGCCGGGGAGATCGTAGCGGTCGAAGGCGCCGGGCAGTCCCGCCATGATGTTGGCGAGCAGCGTCGCCTTGTCGCTCTCCGACGCCTTGTCGTGCCAGGTGCGCGCCCGCGCCATCGCCTCCGGTCGATGTTCGGCTTCGGCGCCCGGCCGCTGCAGCATCAGGCAGTCGAACGCCGCGTAGAGATGCGCGTCG
>JBEVKO010000120.1:0-22474 GCA_040509705.1 Beijerinckiaceae bacterium | reverse complement strand
TCAGTCGTTCCCGGACAGCAGCCGTGAGATGACTTTGGCGGTGTAGTCGACCATCGGCACGATGCGGGAATAGTTGAGCCGCGTCGGACCTATCACGCCAAGGACGCCAACGATACGCTGGCTGCCGTCCCGGAAAGGCGCAGCGATCATGGATGAGCCGGACAGAGAAAAAAGACGATTCTCGGAGCCAATGAAGATGCGGACGCCCTCGCCTCCCTCTGCGCGCGTCAGAAGATCAATCACATCCTTTTGCGTTTCCAGATCAGCAAAGAGCAGGCGGATGCGCTCTATATCCTCCGTCGCCTTGAGATCTTCCAACAAGTTGGCCTGACCTCTCACAATCAGGTGCTTGTCGTCGGCGGAGCCCGACCAGTTGGCGAAACCCTTTTCGATGAGCGAGGCCGTGAGCGAGTCGAGCTCGCGTTGAAACGCTTCGCGGGCGGCAGTCAGGTCGGCGCGCGCTTCGATGAGCGTGCGCCCGCGAATGCGGGCGTTTAGGAAGTTCGACGCCTCGACGAGCGCGGAGGGCGGAACGCCTGCTGGCAATTGGACGATCCGGTTCTCGATCGAGCCATCTTCCGCGACAAGGACGACGAGCGCGCGCATGCCGTCGAGCGGCACGAACTCGACATGCTTGAGACGCCCGTTGGCTTTCGAGGTGGTGACTACTCCGGCGCCGCGCGACAAGCCGGAAAGCATTGTCGAAGCTTCGGCGAGCACGCCATCGAGAGTGCGGCCAGTCGCCGCGCTCTTGACCTGCGCCTCGATCCGCGCGCGTTCCTCAGACGAAAGGTCGCCAATCTCGAGCATTGAATCGACGAAGAATCTGAGACCCGCCTCGGTCGGCAATCGCCCAGCGCTGGTATGGGGCGAATAGATCAGCCCCGCCTGCTCGAGATCGGCCATGACGTTGCGCACCGACGCCGGTGATAGCGCCATCGGTATGATCTTCGATAGATTCCGCGATCCGAGCGGCTCGCCTGTCGCAAGATAGCCGTCGACGATGCGCTTGAATATTTCGCGCGAGCGCGCGTCGAGTTGGGGCAACTCCCGCCCCGCGTGCTCGAAAGGTTCCTGCAGCACGGAATTCATGACCGCAAGCTTCGCACATGGCGGCGGGGATTCGCAATACTGAGGCCGCTTTTCGGCCTTAGGCATTTCGGTCTAGGGTTGGCGGCTCACGCAGGATCTACAACATGGCTTCCGACCCCGGCGCAAAGAAAAGCAAGTCAGAACCAGCGCCTCAGGATGAAGGCGGCGCAGCGCTTCCATTCAATATCGCCGATTCCAAGCTGCCAAAATCAATCGACGACTCGGGGTTCGCATCGGGCGGCTACCCTTACGATGACAAGATGGACGAGGATCGCTACGAGAAGGAACTACGCCTCCTCCAGATCGAGCTCATCAAGCTGCAGAACTGGGTTAAAGAGGCCGGGGAGCGGGTCATCATCCTGTTCGAGGGCCGCGACGGCGCGGGCAAGGGCGGCGCCATCCTGCGCTTCGTGGAACATCTCAATCCGCGTTCGGCGCGCGTGGTGGCGCTGTCGAAGCCGACGGATGTGGAACGGGGCCAATGGTTTTTCCAGCGCTATATTGCGCAACTTCCGACGAAGGGCGAAATCACCCTCTTCGACCGCTCCTGGTACAATCGCGGCGGCGTCGAGCGCGTCATGGGATTCTGCAGCGAGGATCAGGCGCGTCGCTTTCTTGCAGACGTTCCGGAATTCGAGAAAATGCTCGTCAAGGATGGCGTGCGCCTCATCAAGTTCTTCCTTTCGGTCGGAAGAGAAATGCAGCTCAAGCGATTGCACCAGCGCTATCACGATCCGCTCAAGCGCTGGAAACTGACGCCTATAGATTTCTCAGCGCCGGCGAAATGGGACGCCTATTCCGACGCGTTTGACGCGATGCTCGAGGCGTCCGATACAAAGCATGCGCGCTGGACGATCGTGAAGGCGAACGACAAGATGCGCGCGCGCCTCAACATCATCCGACTTGTGTTGTCGGAGATCCCCTACCAGGGGCGCGATGAATCGCGGCTTGGCGAGATCGACGACAAGGTCCTGCTCTCGGCGAAGCAGTTTCTAAAAAAAGGCGGCGAGGAATAGCCGGCGGGACGCTGCAGCCCGCCGGCGTGAACTTCAAAAGATGGCAGGCTCCTCGACCGGCTTCCCAAACGAGGTCTCGAGAAAGTCGAAATCGCAACCCTGATCGGCCTGCTTGATGTGCTTGGCGAACATGAAGCCGTAACCCCGCTCGTAACGCGGCTTTGGCGGCGTCCATTCCGCCTTTCGTCGAGCGAGTTCCTCCTCCGGCACATCGAGCGAAATGCGTCGCGCCGCCACGTCGAGCGAGATCATGTCGCCGTTGCGCACCAGCGAAAGCGGCCCACCAACGAAAGATTCCGGAGCCACATGCAAAATGCAGGCGCCGTAGCTCGTGCCGCTCATCCGCGCGTCAGAAATGCGGACCATGTCGCGTATGCCCTGCTTCAGCAGCTTCTTCGGGATGGGGAGCATGCCCCATTCCGGCATACCCGGGCCGCCCTGCGGACCGGCGTTACGCAGGATCAGCACATGATCGGCCGTGACGTCGAGATCGTCGCGATCCACCGCCTTTTTCATTGATGGATAGTCGTCGAACACCAGCGCCGGGCCGGTATGCTTGAGGAAGCGCTTCTCGCAGGCGCTCGGCTTAATAACGCAACCGTCGGGCGCGAGGTTGCCTTTCAGCACCGCCAGGGCGCCTTGCTCATAGATGGGATTTTCGACGGGACGGATCACATCGTCGTTGTAGACCTCGGCGCCCGCAATATTCTCGCCAATCGTGCGCCCAGTGACCGTCATTGCGTCAAGATGCAGGCGATCACTGATGCGCATCATCATCGCCGGCAGACCGCCGGCGTAGAAGAAGTCCTCCATCAGGTATTTTTCGCCGCTCGGCCGCACATTGGCGATGACCGGAACGAGGTGGCTCGCCTTCTCGAAGTCATCGAGGGTAATATCGACGCCTGCGCGGCGCGCCTGGGCGATGACATGGATGATCGCGTTGGTCGAACAGCCCATGGCCATCGCGACCAGTATGGCGTTTTCGAAGGACTTGCGCGTCAGGATCTTCTGCGGGGTCAAGTCCTCCCAGACCATGTCGACAATGCGCCGACCGCATGCGGCCGCCATGCGGATGTGGCCGGCGTCGGCCGCCGGAATGGCGGATGCGCCGGTCAGGCACATGCCGAGCGCTTCGGCGATCGACGTCATGGTGCTCGCAGTGCCCATGGTCATGCAGGTGCCGTGGGAGCGCGCGATGCCGGTCTCGACCTCAAACCAGTCATGCTCGGTGATGGTCCCGGCCCGTCGCTCGTCCCAGTATTTCCAGCCGTCAGAACCGGAGCCGAGCGTCTTGCCGTGCCAGTTGCCGCGCAGCATCGGCCCGGCGGGAAGGAAGATCGCGGGAAGTCCGGCGCTCGTCGCGCCCATCAACAGGGCTGGGGTCGTCTTGTCGCAGCCGCCCATCAGGACGACGCCATCGACCGGATGTCCACGGATCAACTCTTCCGCGTCCATCGCGAGGAGATTGCGATAGAGCATCGTGGTCGGCTTGAGCAGACTTTCCGACAGCGAGAGCGCCGGCAGCTCCAGAGGGAAGCCGCCAGCCTGCAACACGCCGCGCTTCACATCCTCCACGCGCGACTTGAAATGCGTGTGGCAGGGCTGCGCGTCCGACCAAGTGTTGAGGATGGCGATGACCGGCTTTCCGCCCCAGTCCTGCGGGTCATAACCCATCTGCATGGCGCGGGATCGATGCCCAAAGGACCGCAGATCGTCCGGCGCAAACCAGCGCGCGCTGCGCAGATCGGCCGCCTTCTTTCGCCTCTCGCTCATCGTCTCAATTTCCTCTTGCGTTTCCTCTTGCCGGTCCATGAAACGCCCAAAGACGGGAGTCCAGCACGTCTCAACGCCTGCCGAGCCGAACGCCCTTTGGCCAGACGCGTTCAGAATATTTATTCCACATGGACGCATAATGGAATAAGTGTTCTAAGCCCGGTTCGGGCGAATGAGGGGTCGCGAAATCCAGCCTGCAGGCAGCCATCCCGGAACGGCCCTTGATGACCACCCGACAGCTTGACATCATCTGTATTGGCCGTTCGTCGGTCGATCTTTACGGGCAGCAGATCGGCGGTCGGCTGGAGGACGTCGCCACATTTTCCAAGGCCGTCGGCGGTTGCCCGGCCAACATCTCGGTCGGCACGGCCCGGCTCGGCCTGCGCTCGGCACTTCTGACGCGCGTCGGCGATGAGCAAATGGGCCGCTACATCATCGAGCAGCTCAAGAGGGAGGGCGTGGAGACCCGGGGCGTAGTCATCGACCCGCATCGGCTGACTGCTCTGGTGCTGCTGGGCGTGCGCGACGATCACAGCTTTCCGCACATATTCTATCGCACGGACTGCGCCGATATGGCGCTCGAGGAGAGCGACATAGACGAAGCGTTCATCGCATCTTCGAGAGCGGTCCTTGTGACCGGCACTCACTTCTCGAAACCCAACACCGAAGCCGCGCAGCTCAAGGCGATGCGCCTGGCGCGCCAGCATGGCGGCGAGGTCCTTTTCGACATCGACTACAGACCAAATCTGTGGGGACTTGCGGGCCATGCCGCGGGCGAGGACCGGTATAAGGCGTCTGCGCTCGTCACGGGAAAGCTGCAGGCGGTGCTGCCGCTTTGCCACGTGATTGTCGGCACCGAAGAGGAGCTGCATATCGCCGGCGGCGCCGAAGATACGCTCGTCGCCCTGAAGAATATCCGGAAATTGGCCCCGTCCGCGCTCATCGTCGCCAAAAGGGGGCCGATGGGATGCGTATGCTTTCCCGGCGCCATACCGGCGTCAATGGAGGATGGCGTCAAAGGTCCGGGCTTTCCGGTCGACGTTTTGAACACGCTCGGCGCCGGAGATGGCTTCATGGCCGGATTCGTGCGCGGCTACCTGCGCGACGAGACGCTCGAACAGACCTCTGCCTTCGCCAATGCCGGCGGCGCATTCGCCGTGTCGCGGCTTCTGTGCTCGGCGGAATATCCAAGCGTCCCGGAGATGACTCACTTTCTGAATCACGGAACCCCGACCCGCCGCCTTCGCGACGATCCTGCGCTGGCGCATATCCATCGCGCCACCACACGCCGTCCCCGGGCAACCGACGAACTCATGGCGCTCGCCATCGATCACCGCGCGCAGATGGAAGTCATGACGGACGAGGCTGGCGCATCGCGCGACGGTATCGCGCGCTTCAAGACGCTCGCGGTGAACGCCGCCGTGACGGTCGCAAGCGGTCGTCCCGGATTCGGCATGCTCATCGACGAGACCTATGGACGCGCCGCGCTTTTCAAGGCCGCCGGCCACGATCTGTGGATCGGCCGGCCTGTCGAGGAGCCGGGCTCGCGCCCTCTCGATTTCGAGCACGGGGGATCGATCGGCGCGAAGCTGATCGAGTGGCCGGCGAACCATGTCGTCAAATGTCTTTGCTTCTATCACCCCGACGATGCGCCTGAGCTCAAGGCGCGGCAGGAACGAGAACTGCTGCGCGTCGCCGACGCCGCCCAGCGCGTCGGCCGCGAACTTCTGATCGAGATCATTTGCGGAAAGCATGGCCCGTTAGGCGACGACACCGTTGCTTCCGTCATGGCCCGGCTCTACGCGATCGGCGTGAGGCCGGACTGGTGGAAACTCGAGCCGCTGTCGACGGAGGCCGCATGGCGGGCCGCGAGCGATGTCATCGACGCCCACGACCACTGGTGTCGCGGCATCGTCATGCTCGGGCTGGACGCCACCGAAAACGATATTATTTCGGCTTTCGCAGCGGCGCGAAAAGCGACGCGCGTCAAGGGCTTCGCCGTCGGGAGAACCATCTTCGCCGAGCCCTTCAAGTCGTGGCTGCGCGGAACCTCCACGGACGACGAAGCGGTGCAAGAGATGGCGGCGCGGTTCCGCCGACTATGCGACGCGTGGACAAGGCTCGGCGCGTAGGGCGCGGCTGCTTGGTTGCGTCCGCCGGCGCCGCACTGCATGAATCGGAGAATGCGGCATGGCGCAACAACAAGAGCGTCGGAGGTACAGGCTATGAGCACAGTCAGGCTGACGATGGCGCAGGCCCTCGTGCGTTATCTCGCATCGCAGCACACGATCATCGGCGACGAGACCGCGCCGATCTTCGCTGGCGTGTTCGCGATTTTCGGTCACGGCAATGTCGCGGGCGTCGGCGAGGCTCTGCATGGCGAGCGCACCCGGCTGCCGACTTTCCGCGCGCATAACGAACAGGCGATGGCGCATGCTGCGATCGCCTTCGCCAAGGCGTCGCGCCGACGTCGGATGATGGCTTGCACCACCTCGATCGGGCCTGGCGCGACGAACATGGTGACAGCAGCCGCAGTCGCGCACGTCAATCGCCTGCCCGTACTGTTTCTGCCAGGCGATATTTTCGCCAATCGTCGGCCCGATCCCGTGCTTCAGCAGGTTGAGGATTTCGAGGACGGCACGATTTCGGCGAACGACTGCTTCCGTCCGGTGTCGCGCTACTTTGATCGCATTACGCGGCCCGAGCAGATTTTGACGGCGTTGCCGCGCGCCATGCAGGTGCTGACCGATCCCGCGCAATGCGGACCCGCCACGCTGGCGCTCTGCCAGGATGTGCAGGCCGAAGCGTTCGATTTTCCCGAGACCTTCTTCGAACCCAACTACTGGACTGCGCGCCGCCCGCTGCCCGACGCGGACGAGTTCGCCACCGCCGCGACGCTGATCCAGCATGCGCGTAAGCCCTTCATCATCGCCGGCGGGGGCGTGCTCTATTCGCAAGCGGAGACAGCGCTCGCAGAGCTTGCTGAAAATTGCGGCATCCCGGTCAGCGAGACTCAGGCCGGCAAGAGCACGATGCCGCGCGACCATGCGATGAACATGGGCGCGATCGGCGTCACCGGCACCGCCGCGGCGAACGCGTGCGCCGAGGAAGCTGACGTCATCATCGCCATCGGAACGCGCCTGCAGGATTTCACAACAGGCTCATGGGCGCTGTTCAAGAATCCAAACCGGCAGATCATCTCGATCAACATGCAGCCATTCGACGCCGGCAAGCATCGCGCCCAGCCCGTAGTCGCTGATGCGCGCGCGACGCTCGAAGCGCTGACGAAGGTCATCGCCGAATATCGCGCGCCGGCGGAATGGACGGAAAAGGCGCGCAAGTCTCGCGACGCCTGGCTGATTGCGGCGGAAAAGCATCTTGCGCCTAGCAACGTCTCGCCGCCCTCCGACGCGCAGACGATCGGCGCAGTGCAGCGTTTCGCGTCGCCCAGCGACGTCGTCGTCGGCGCCGCAGGCGGGCTCCCCGGCGAACTGCACAAGCTCTGGCAGGCGGGCGCGCCGGGCGGCTACCACCTCGAATATGGCTACTCCTGCATGGGCTATGAGATCGCCGGCGGTCTCGGCGTCAAGATGGCTGACCCATCGCGCGACGTGATCGTCATGCTTGGCGACGGCTCCTACCTCATGATGAATTCGGAGATCGCCACGTCTGTGATGCTCGGGATGAAACTGATCATCGTCGTGTTCGACAATCGCGGCTTCGGCTGCATCAATCGCCTGCAACGCGCCACCGGCGGCGAAAGCTTCAATAACCTGTTGCAGCACACGCATCACGAGACCTTGCCGGACATCGATTTCGCCGCCCATGCAAGAAGCCTGGGAGCGATTGCCGAGAAGGTGGACGGCACGGCCGACCTCGAAGCGGCGCTCAAACGTGCGCGCGAATCGGAACGTACGCACGTCATCGTCATTGACACCGACCCGATGATCTCAACCGGAGACGGCGGTCACTGGTGGGACGTCGCGGTGCCTGAGGTCTCGGTGCGCGCCGAAGTGGACAGCGCACGCAAGGCTTATGAGGCGGCGCTGCAAATGCAACGTTTGGGAGACTGATCCATATGGCCATTCGCATCGGCGCCAACCCCATCGCCTGGTCGAACGATGACGATCAATCCGTGGGCGGGGATACACCCCTTGAGATCTGCCTTCTCGAAGCGGAAGAGGCCGGATTCGCCGGCATGGAGCTTGGCCACAAGTTTCCGCGCGTCGCGTCCGAGCTCAAGGCGACGCTGGAGCCATTCAATCTCAAATGCATCGGCGGATGGCACTCGGTTGAGCTGCTTCAACGCGACGCAAAAGAAGAGTTCGACCTGTCGGCGGCGCATCGCAAGCTGCTGAAGGCGATGGATACGCACGTCTTCATCGTCGCTGAAACTTCGAACGCGATTCACGGCAAACGCGCCGCGCCGCTGTCGCAGCGCCCCGTCCTGCCTTCCGGCGAATGGAGCGCGTACGGCGCGCGCATGACGGAATTCGCCGACATGCTCAAGGCCGACGGATTCCAGCTGGTCTACCACTATCACATGGGAACGATCGTTCAGTCGCGCGAGGACATTGCGCGTTTCGCTGACGCGACCGGCGACAGCGTGCATTTCGTTCTCGACACCGGCCATGCGACCTGGGGCGGCAGCGATCCAGCGGAGATTGCGCGCTCTTATCGCTCGCGCATCAGTCACGTCCATACGAAGGACGTGCGCGGAGAGGTCATGCGTGAAGCGTCGGAGAAAGACTGGAGCTTTCTGCACGCCATTCTGGGCGATGGCGACAATCTCGGCGTCTATACCGTACCGGGCGACGGCATGATCGACTTTGCCGCCGTGTTCCGCGAACTCCGGGGCTATGAAGGCTGGGTGGTGGTCGAGGCTGAGCAGGATCCCAAGAAGGCGCCAGCCCTCGCCTATGCGAAGAAGGGCGTCGCTCACCTGAAGAAGGTGTTCGAGGAAACCGGTCTTTCACTGGAGCAGGGCGAAGAGAAGCGCTGATGACCCAATCTCGCCTACTGGTCAGACCGTCCGCTGCGGACCTGAACGGACGCATTCACCACATCACACCGAAGAGCGCGGGATGGGACTATGTCGGCTTCGACGTGCACATCCTGAAAAGGGGCGCATCGGTCGAAGTTGTCGCCGGCGAGCGAGAGCTTTGCCTCGTTCTCGTCGCGGGCGTTGCGCGCATGATCGTTGATGGCGCGGACATGGGGCGCCTCGGCGAGCGCATGTCGCCATTCGACGGACAGCCCTGGGCGCTCTATGCGCCGAAGGGCTCCTGCGTACTGGTCAACGCCGAGACCGATGTCGAACTGGCGGCGTGCTCATCGCCCGGCGGAGGCGCGCACACCGCGCGCGTCATCAGGCCCGACAATGCGCGGCAACTAAAGCGCGGCGCGGGAACCAACACGCGCTATCCCTACAACATCCTGCCGGAGGACGATCCGGCCCACAGTCTTCTCGTGGTTGAAGTCATCACTCCGGGCGGGCACTGGTCGAGCTATCCGCCGCACAAGCACGACCGCAACGCGCCGCCGGAGGAAACATATCTGGAGGAGACCTACTATCACCGCCTCAACCGGCCCGGCGGCTTTGCGTTCCAGCGCATCTATACAGACGACGGCTCAATTGACGAAAGCATCGCGGCCTCCGATCGCGACGTCGTTCTGGCGCCGAAGGGATACCATCCGGTTGGCGCGCCGCACGGGTTTGATCTCTACTATCTCAACGCGATGGCGGGCCCGGTGCGTGCGTGGAACTTCCACGTGCATCCCGACTATCGGTTCATCGGCGGCATGGCGAGCGCAACGGCGCGCCGCTAAATTTCAAGTCGCGCGCGCGGGTTTTCGGCCCTTCGGCGCCATCTTAGGCCATCGCCGGATGCGCTCATGCCAGCGCGACAATGGCAGATCCTCCTCGGAGCAGAACACGCGGCCGCGCACAGAAACCCCTGCCTCATGCACGGTCTGGTCGCTGCCCGACTTCAGCGGATGCCAATCAAAAAGATCCTTGCCTTCCGCGACCAGCCGGTAGGCGCAGGTCGGCGGCAGCCAGTTCAGCGTGCGCACGGCGTCAGGCGTCAGCGTGACGCAATCGGGCACGCGCGAGGCGCGGTTCGGATAATCCCTGCAACGACAGGCGTCGCCATCGAGCAGCCGGCAGCCGATGTCGGTGTAGTGGATCTTGCCCGTGTCCTCGTCTTCAAGCTTGTTGAGGCAGCAGCGGGCGCAGCCGTCGCACAATGACTCCCACTCCGCTTCCGTCATGTCCTCAAGCGCCTTTTCCCTCCAGAAGGGCTTCGCCTTCGCAGGTTTTTGACGCGCGGGCGTGCGTGCGGGGCGGCGGCTCATGCCGCCTGACTAGAGCATCGCGTGCGCGGCGGCCAGCAAATTGGCGGCGAGTCCGGCGAGCTATTTGGGCGAAACGGTCGTCCGCGGCGTGGCGTAGGGCTCGATGCGCACTGATGCTTGCGAGAGCAAACCGATCTTGCCCAGCGGAGCCTGTCGCAGCGAGCCGTCGGCGGCCTTGCGCACCGCATTGCTCAATTCGCTCCTCGTCTTCAGAGCGGACATGCCTGTCGATGCATCCATCGCCGAGTTCGCCGTCGGCCAGCCCGATGATGATCTCGTCCTTGACGGTCACGACCTTGACAGCTTGACGGCGGTGCTCTGGGCGACGCTCGGACCGAGCGTAGCGATGATGAGGGCAATGGGAAGGATGATGAAGGCAACGGGAAGAGCGAGCCGTTAAAGAAATCCACCGGTGCAAACGGGGCATTGCTCGAAGTGTGGCTGCGCACATGCCACGCACGAGACAACCGGCCCTTTTGGGGTCGGTTGCTCAAATCGCGATATATGCTTCAGAGCTTGCGGTTGGCTTCGTCGGCGATCTTGTTCGCAGCGTCCTTCACTGCGTCCTTGGCTTTGCCAACAGCCTGCTGTCCATGCCCCTTCAGCTCCTGCGCCGCACCTTCAACCTGAAGCTTGTCCGATCCGACAGCCTCTCCGACGCCCTGCTTGGCCTTGCCGGCGGCTTCGTTGGCCATGCCCTTGATCTTGTCCGTTGCGCTACCCATGACGCCGCTCCTTCTGATGTCGTGAAAGCCTGAAGGGAACGGCCGCAAACAGAATTTGTTCCCGCGACCTACAGCGCGCCCAGCGAGAATCGTCTCAGTTGATTGTCGGGATCAGTAGCGAGGACGACAATTGCCGCGCGGCGTCAGAAAGTAGCCGCGTGGGCACGCGCGCGCGGGGCGCACATAAACCGGCGCAGAATAAATCGGCGCTGCATAGACCGGGCGATACGGCCTTACGACGACCGGGCGATTTGGCCGGCAATATCCAAATCGGTCGCGATGGTGTGCAGGACCGCACCCACCAGCTATATGCGTGATCAGCCCAGCATCGCCGCTGATCGGCGCAAGGGGCATCGCGTTCGCTTGAACCGCGCCGACAAAGCAGGCGCCTGCAACACATACCGCTGCGAAAACCTTCTTCATACATTCCTCCAGATGGCAGTCAGCCCTTGATTTGCGCCCACGCCGCAAAAGCTAACGCGCGCGAGTTATACCGAATGTGAACGGGAGAGTGTGACGAGAACGAGACTCGAAGCGTGTCAAATTCCTAAGCGACGCTGAACGATTGCACAGCTAACTTTATCGCTTGACGATACGGCCAACCGGCGGCGCGACGGCGGGCGCCGTGCGGCCGACAAGTATCTCTTCGCTCCAGAAATGGCCGTCTGGTGGTATGCGCAAACCGCGATAGATCTTGATGTCCCGAAACGGATCAGGCCTCACGCATCCGGTCGCGCGCAGATCTCCGAGATCATTGTCGAGCAACCCAAGCTGTCGCTCCGGCTTGATGGCGTCGACCTGTGGCATGGCGACGAAGAGATGCTCGAGCGCATAGCGATACGATTTGGCGCGCATCGCGAGACGATTGCACACCCATTCGACGAGCACGCGGTTTTCGCGGATGCGGATGCGGATGCCAGCATCGCCCATTTCGTCGATACTGAGCGCCGGCGTCTTCGCCATCGCGGCGCGTCTAATTCTGTCCGCCTCAATCACACGAGCAGCAGACGCAGCGAACGGAACAGCGAGGGCGCGATCGATGCTGATGTCGTCGGCCATGCGGTGAAAAACTGACGCTGGCGAGCGGAACGCATCGGCGACGAGATTTTCCTTGTACCAGCTCAACGTCTCGGGGAAGTAGCTCTCGGGAACATAGCCGGTGCGACCAAGATCAAACACGAGACCATCGAAGTACCAGTGCTCCTTGGCCGGCATGAGAAAGCGCCAGGCGCGCGCGCGCAATTCCTGCTCATCATCGGTGTAGGCGAAATTCGAGTTCGTCGGCATTGCGACCGGCGTCACGAGGGCCGACAACGCGGTTTCCTTCGGCCGACCGAAATCTCCCCGCTCTACGCAGCCTGATGCGGAAACGGCCGCGAGCGCGGCCGATACGAGCAAAGCTCGCGCTTTCCGCACGCCCCGCGCCCGCGATCAGGCGCGCTTGCGGCGCCCGCGCGGACCGCGCTGCCGCTTCGAGGAAGCGTCCGCCTCGCTGGGACCATCCGTCTCCCCGTCACGTTCATAACGAACGCCGGTGAAGAACAGAATTTGTCCGCGCGGTTCGCCGTCTTGCAGCGGCCGCCCGGCGGCGGCGCCGGAGCGGCCCGGCCAGGCGATCACGATGCCCATTCGACTCTCCTTTGCGTCAAGTTCGACGCTCTTTGAATGAAGACGCCTGATGGTTAACGCGCCGCTAACGAAATCACCGTATGCTGACGCACATTCCGCACTGTCGCATTTTTGCGACATCGCTTCTCTCGATTGTCGGCGTTGCGTATCCCATGGCTTCCGACCGCCCCCCTTCTCCCCCGCAGTCCAGCTGGCCGCGCCCCGGCTCGCGCGCGGTGATGCTTGAAGACATTGCACGCGCATTTCTTGCCGGCGCAGGCAGAGATTCGCGTGCTGCTGCAGCTTTCGCAGAGATCGGAGCGGCGATGATTCCGCGCGTGGATCAATCGACCGCCGTTTCCCTGGCGCGGCTTATTGCGGGCCGGGACGATGTTCCCGAGCCAGTCCTGCAGGCGCTCGCCGCTCGCGGCCTGCGGCCGCGCGGCGCGCGCATGGGTTCGACATATGCGCCAGCGCACGGCGATCTCTGGAGTTTTCCCGACGATGCCGAGATTCTCCCTTCAGAGGAGGCCGAAGGCGCCGTCAATTTTTTGACCGCCGACGCTGACGGGCGCCAGAGCATGATTGCCGACGCATCGCGTTTTGCGGCTCTCGACGGCGGCGGCGATCTGCGCCGCATCGATTCAGTGATCGCGCTCGCGCTGGAGCGCGCCGCAGGTCGCGGCGATCGCGATGACGTTGCGTCCATTCTGGCGCGCGCGCTCGGAGTTCAGGGCGATTCGCTCAAACCGTTGCTCGCCGATGCGACGGGCGAAGCCCTGGCGGTTCTTTTGCGGGCGGCCGGCCTCGATGACAGCGATGCGATTCGTGTTTTCACCGGCGTCGGCGCTGAGACGATCCGCCGCGGCGCCGGATTGCAGGCTGCAGTCAGGATGTTCCACACCGTCAGTCGTCCCGCGGCCGCCAGGCTGCTTGCAGGAATGATAAGTCAGACACGAACGCTGAGACCCAGCGTCAATAAAAAGGAGGGCCGCAACGGCATGCGACGCACAGCCGCAAACTCCGCCATGTTGTCGCCGCGATTGAGCAGCCTCTCCCAATCCTTAAGCGGCGGCGAGGGCCCGGGGGGCGAAACGGCGCAGTTTGAAACTCCGGACCGCATGGTTGTCGCACGGTCCACAACGCGCTAGAGGCCCTACAGCAGTGATTGTAATGTCAGCTTATCGTCCCGTTCTCGCATTCCTTTCTTCCGTCGCGGTCCTGGGGGGTCTTTGCGGGGGAGCGCAGGCAGCCGAACAGGCCGCTTCTGTGCGCGATTCAGGATGGGTCGCCCAGATCACGGCCAATGTGGCTATTGGCCCGGACTGGCCAGGCTCCGACAAGATCGGTCTTTACGGCTTTCCCAGTTTTTCACTGGGCCGCGCCGGAACGGAGAATCAGTTCAAGGCTCCTGACGACGGCATCTCGCTGGCGCTCATTGATATGGGCGTGTTTCGCGTCGGTCCGGTCGTGCGCTTTGTCGGCGGTCGATACGCGTCGCAGGACGCGCGCCTCTATGGACTGCGCAAGATTCGCTGGGGCGGGGAGATCGGCGCTTTCGCCGAGTTCTGGCCGATCCAGGACATGCTGCGGACGCGCTTCGAAATTCGTCAGGGCGTCAGAGCGCATGACGGACTTGTGGCCGATCTCGCGGTGGATGCGATCCACAGAGTCGGCGCGCATACGCTGTCGATCGGTCCACGCCTGACGCTCGGCAGCGGCCGCTATGTCGACGAGTTCTACGGAGTTACGCCGGCGGAGTCGGCGGCGAACGGCCTCGTCTCGGCCTATGCTCCAAGCGCCGGCCTTACATCGGTCGGCGCGCTTGCGGCCGTGAACACGGCATGGACGCCGAAATGGTCAACCTCGCTCTATGCGGGCTACAAGCGGCTGACCGGCGAAGCTGCAGCCAGCCCGATCACGCGCGCCATTGGTTCGCCCAACCAGTACAGCTTCGGCGCCAGCGCGACCTACACTTTCACGCTTCCCGGCATGTGAGAGCCGGCGTTCCAACAGGACGCCGTTTCATCTAAGCTCGATCCTCTGACGTGAGACGCGAGCCATGAACAAGCCCCTGAGCACCAAGAGCGCGCCGGCGGCGGACGACAAATGGACGCCGTATCTCCATCCTCAGCCCAAGCACTCGCCGCCGGAACTCGTGATTCCGCAAGCCATTCCTGCGGACGAGCGGCTTTGGGTTCCCATCGAAGATAATGTCTGGTTCCGGCCGCTGTGCCTGTCGGCGTCGCGCGGCTACTGGATGAATCTCCTGCGCGTGCGACGATCGGGCGTGCTTTCGCGGCATCGTCATCCTCAACCGGTGCACGGCCTCGTGCTGAAGGGCGAGTGGCGCTATCTCGAACATGACTGGACCGCGACCGAGGGCGCCTATGTCTACGAGGCGCCGGGCGAAACGCACACGCTCGTTGTCGATCCTCACGTCGAGGTGATGATCACCTTCTTCCAGGTCAATGGCGCGATGATCTATGTCGATCCCGACGGCAAGGTCGTGGGCTATGACGACGTCTTCACGCGCATTGAAAAATGCCGCGCGCACTACGCCTCGATCGGCTTCGGCGAGGCCTATGTCGAACAGTTCATTCGATAGGGTCAGTCGCCCAGGAAATCGCGCCCGGCGCGATCCTCGACTTCAACGAACCACAGATCGGGATCGAATCGGATCTCTTTCTTCATGCGCTCTTCCGCGGCCGTCGCATCGATCGTGTCGGCTTCATGCAGGCGCGCGAAACGGCGATCCGATGCGTCGTCGTCGTAGAGGCTCTGGGGCGCCGGTCCGAAGAGCGACGCCTGTCCGTCAAGTCGATCGACCTTGATGAAGATCGCTCCCGCGTCGGCGGCGCCGCGACGACGCAGCATCGCTGGCGCACCGGAAATCGCACATCTGCGGAGATAAGCTGAAACCCAGAAGTCGGATGTTAGGCGGTGCGGCATGCGGCGACCAAATGCGTCGCGCGCCGCGACGTCAAGGACGGCTTGCCGACACCGTGCCGAGTTCGCGCAGGAGACGCGGTGTGACTTCGCCGGTCACGGGCCATTTGCGATCACGCTCGAACTTCTCGATCGCCGCCTTGGTCGCCGGACCCATGAAGCCGTCCGGCTTTACGCTGATCGCGCCCAGCCGCGACAATCGCTGCTGCGCCTGCATGATCTTCGGATCGGGCTCTGAGGGAATTCCACCCGGCGGCACGATGCCGCCGCGGATCAGTTCAGCGAGTTCGTCGCCTTTGGCCGTAGACGCACTCCGCGGCGCAATCGACTTCTCCGGCGAGGCCGATTTCTCGGGCGAAGCCGCCTTCTCGGCGGCTGGTGCGGCGCGCTGCTTCTCGGCGCTGGCCGCGCGCGTCGGCTTTTCGACGGCGTCGACAACAAGTCGGGTCAGCGATGTTGAGTCACTGGAGGCTGTCGCGTTCGGCTGCGGCGCCGGGACGGGCGGGGTTGGCGTCGCGGCCTGCTGGGATTCGGCCATTGGCCTTGCCGGGGGAAGCGGCGGCGGTTGGGGCGCGGGGCGCTGCGACGCGACCGCCGCAGCGCGGCGCGCCTGCTCGACGGCGGCGAAGAGAGGCGCGGGGTGACGCGCCGACTGGAGCACCAGCGCGTTGACGGCGATGCCGGTCGCAGCGATCGCGACGACGCCCGCCAGCACGACGCGGCGGCGCGGCCAGCGCGCCAGACCAAGACGCGCAATCACGCTTGAAAGGAGCGAGCCTCTCGCCTTTCGCGGCCTGCGCGGGCGTTCGCCGGAGACGGTAACGTTTCTTGATTCAGGCACGGCGGCGCACCAGTTGGGTTGCATTGGCTTCCGCAGCAGCGATGGCGGGTCGATCCATGCGCGCGCCGCGGGCGACGGTGAGAATCGGCGCCACGACGCCGGGCGCAATCTCCGCGCGCCCGTCGAGCGGCAGCCGCACGGTGATCGTGGTTCCCGCCTTCGGGCCGCTTTCGAGGACGATGGCGCCTCCGAGCAGGCCGACAAGGCGACGCACCACGGAAAGACCGAGGCCGGTGCCCTCATATGGCCGATCGTAGGTCGCGCGCGCCTGGAAGAATGGATTGCCAAGCCGCGGCAGATCGTCGGCCGCGATGCCGACGCCGCTGTCTTCAACGACAAGATCCAGCGCACCGCCGACACGCGCCGCGCGCACGGTCACGCGACCGCCCTGCGGCGTGAATTTGATCGCGTTGTTCACGAGATTGATCAGAACCTGGCGGCAGGCGCGGCGGTCAGAGACGATCTCGGTCACATCGAGCGCGAAGTCGCGCGTCAGTTCGACATTGGCCTGGGCCGCGCGCAGCGCCATCATGTCGCAAACGCCGTTGAGCAGATTGCGCAGGTCGAAGTTCTCAGCCGTCACTTCGAACTTGCCCGACTCGAGCTTTGACATATCGAGGAGCATGTTCACAATTTCGAGCAGGTGCTCGCCGGAATCGCGGATGATCTGCGCATATTCCTTGCGCCGCTCATCCGAGATCGGCCCGAGCGAATCCGAACCCAGAATTTCAGAAAACCCGATGATGGCGTTCAGAGGGGTGCGCAGCTCATGACTGATCGTCGCAATGAAACGATCTTTCGCGCTGCTGATCTCCTCGGCGTTCGCCTTGGCGAGCGCAAGCTCATCCTCTCTCGCACGCAAATCGCTGACGTCGCGAAGAACTGCAACGCATCCGTCGCCGTCAGTCGCAAAGCGCATCTCGACATCAATGAAGCATTCGTTCTGGGGATCGCCGACGCCGCCGCGACGAACGCGCAAGGTTTCAACGCGCGCGCCGGAGCCGCGGGACGCGTCGCTCGCTGATTTCAGGAACATCGGCCGATCGCCGACATGAATGCGCACGAAAAGCCCATCCGCCTTGAGCGTCTCAGCCGCGGCGCCCAGCAGCGTTCCAACATCGCCGCGAACACCCGTCACCAGGGCCTGCGAATCGAGATTGAGCACAATGTCGCCGAGCGAGGAATAGACGTCGCGCGCAGCTCCTTTCGGCTGTATCGCCACGAACCAACGAATGAGTTGCGCCTTGAGGTCCATACGCTTCGCCGTCCCCGCGCAGCTCCCCAGGCCGCGTTCGCTTCTTCATCCGGATCGTGGCAGCCCCCTGTTAAGGCCAGCCTAAAAGAACAAAGCTCCCGCCAAGTTGGAGTCTGATTGAGGCGCGCGCGACTCCCGCCGGAGTTGCTTTCTCCGCGAATGGTGAATGGCGCGTTGCCAAAATCTGCACATCGCGATGCAGGAGCGCCGATTTGGCGCAACAAGTTTTCAACTGGTTAATCCACGTCGGCGAATTCGATCGATTCGCTTCACGGCCCCTT
Organism: Beijerinckiaceae bacterium; assembly: GCA_040509705.1. Lineage (GTDB taxonomy): Bacteria > Pseudomonadota > Alphaproteobacteria > Rhizobiales > Beijerinckiaceae > Terrirubrum. Next base: position 4,577 of record JBEVKO010000120.1, on the reverse strand, counting down.
TGCGCGCCTCCTTCATGATGCGATCGGGGAAAGGATCGGACGCATGTTGGGACGGGCGACGAAGAGCCTCATCTGCATTGGCGCGATCACTCTGATGGCGGCGGAACGGCCGGCGAATGAATGGCGCGCGACCGCAAGCGATGCGGCCCGCACCATCGCCGCCCATGCAAGCGCCGCTTGCCTCGCCGATCTGCGACAGTGCGCCGCCGTCGCCCGCACGGTCGGACGCACCGAGCATGCAACGACGGGGCTGTCCCGCGACACGCTGACCGACGCCGATCGCAAGGCCGCACCCCCGCGGCGCGGCTGACCCGAGCGCGGGAGTCGAATCCCGTGCCTGGCGACCCCATATCCCTGTAAACGCCCGAACGTTTCCGGGCGGCGAGACTTTGTTCTACAAGCGAACCATGTCAGCCGCACTCGACGCCATCATTGAAGACTTCTCGGTCCTCGACGACTGGGAGGACCGCTATCGTTACGTTATCGAGCTTGGGAAAACCCTCGATCCGTTGCCTGAAGCCGCCCATTCGGACGTGAACAAGGTGCGGGGTTGCGCGAGCCAGGTGTGGCTTGAATCGCATGTCGATCGCTCAGCCGAGCCGCCGCGCCTCTCCTGGAAAGGCGACAGCGACGCCCACATCGTGCGGGGCCTTATCGCGCTCGCCCTCGCATTCTTCAACGGCCGCACGCCCCGCGAGGCGGCCGAGGCCGATGCGCTGTCCTTCTATCGCGAGCTTGGCCTTGTCGAACACCTGACGCCGCAGCGATCGAATGGCGTGCGGGCCATGATCGAGCGCATCAAGGCAGACGCGCGGGCTGCGATGCCGGCGGCGAGCCTGAGCCAGGGCTGAAGTTCATATCCGGCCGGTAGTCATCGGCGCCCCAGAACCGGACGCCATTCGATCTTTCCGGGCCGCGCGCCTCGGTTTCCAGTCCGTAATGACGGGCGAGCCGCGTCAGCGCCATATCGAGGACGAGCTTCGCGGACCGCAGTGGCCAACCGCGCTCCTGTTCGATCTCCGGCAAGCGCTTCAGGAACCCGCAAACATCAATCAGAAGGCCGGCAAAGTCCTGCCCGACATCGCTCAGCGCGGCCCTGACGCGCTGGCGCGCGGCGATCATGACGTCGGTGGGTTGCGCCGCATCAGCGCTGCGAGGACCCCTCGCGACAGCGGAAGTCCAGTTGGACGTTACCCGCGGTAGAATTAGCGCGTGGGTTAAATCAGCGCGCAGTCGCTCTCCCGCCGCAAGCTGGCTTGAGGAAATGAGCGGAGCGCCGCCAGGCCCACGACGCCGGTGGAGCCAGGCGAGCGTGCTTTCCCCGTCGTTGATCAAAACCGTTCCGCTACCGGGTCCATCATCCAGTGCGGCCTCACGCACCAGTTCATGCTGGCGGCGAAACGATTCCTCCGGCGCTGAATCAAGGCGCATGAGAAATGCCCGTCCCGGCCCGCTGATGACAAGGCGCGGCCCTTCCTCCGTCTCTGCCCAACGCGCCAGGTCGTCCTTCAGCAGCCCGTTCACCTCATCCGCCTTGAACGAAACCGGCCGGGCGCCCGCGCGCGCCGATCTGACGGAGCCGTCCCGGCCAGGTGCCGTCACGACGCCCGCTGCGAGAAGCCGAAGCAACCGGACCGGACGTTCAGCGCGCTGCGTGCGCCTCGATTTTGCTTTGGAGTCAACCTTGTTCAATGTTTCGAAATCAGACGAACGACCCAATTGAACCAGTGCCAATGCCGCCTCCGCGTTCATGAAATGTTCCTATAATAGGAATACTATCGTTTAAACGGGGACGCAAGCCCTATTTCGGGGCGGAGTGCTTTTCGGTCAGCGGCGGCGGCTGTTCTTCTGGCCGAGCCCCATCTGCTTGGCGAGCTGGGATCGAGCCTTGGCGTAGCTCGGAGCAACCATCGGATAATCCGCCGGCAGGCCCCATTTCTCGCGGTACTGCTCCGGCGAGAGGCCGTATTTGGTCCGTAAGTGCCGCTTCAGCGATTTGAATTTCAGCCCGTCTTCAAGGCAGACCAGATACTCCGCATTTATCGACTTTTTGGGGCTGACGGCCGGCTTTGCGGGCTCGGAAGGAAGGTCCGGCGTATTCGTGTCGAGTCGCGTCAGCGCCCCATGCACCTCACGGATCAGCGCCGGCAGTTCCGTCGCCTGCACCGAATGGTTTCTGACATAGGCCGAGACGATCCCCGCCGCGAGCTCGACATAGGTGGACGCATCATCAGTCTTCATTGCGGCTACACCTTTCCCCGTCCCGCCGCGTTGATCGCAGCTTGAGACCCCCCAATGCCCAAATGTTCGGCTAAATCGATTTGCCTGAATATTCAAGCAATATTCCGTTTGCTGCGGCGAATTCAATCTTGCCCAGCTTTTCCTAGTAATACCGCTGCGTCCGGCAATAACAGCGACAGCTTGCGGCGGTTCGCGGCAGGGACTAGGTGATCCGGCTCCCGCAGCCAACCGAAAGACACGCCGATGGCATCCACCGTCAGCGCCCGAGCCACCTCGACAACAGCTCAGTTCGGCCCGCGCGCCGAGCGGCGCCCGCACAGCTTCACGCGGCACGGGGTCACAGTCGCCGACGACTACGCCTGGCTGAAGGACGAGAACTGGCGAAAGGTTCTGCGCGACCCGTCGCTGCTGGCGTCCGATATCCGCGCCCATATCGAGGCGGAGAACGCCTATTGCGACGGCGTGCTCGGCTCGACCGCCGGACTTCAGAAGACGCTGGTCGCCGAAATGCGCGGCCGCATCAAGGAAGACGATTCGACGGTTCCGTCGCCGGACGGGCCTTACTCGTATTTCCGCAAGTTTCGCGAGGGCGGCCAGCACGCGATGCTCGGGCGCGAACCGCGCAACGGCGGCGAAGCGCGCTTCATCATCGACGGGGATCAACTCGCCGCCGGCTCGAAATTCTTCCAGCTCGGCGGCGCGCGCCAATCGCCGGATCACTGTCTGCAAGCCTGGAGCTGCGACGCCCGGGGCTCGGAGTATTTCACCATACGCGTGCGCGACTGGGAGAGCGGCGAAGATCTTCCCGATGCAATCGAGGAGACCGAAGGCGGCGTCGTCTGGGCCGCAGATTCACGCGCCTTCTTTTATGTGAAGCGCGACGAGGATCATCGGCCGCTGCAGGTCTATCGCCATCGGCTCGGAACGAGCCAATCGGACGATGCTCTGATCTATGAAGAAAAGGACAAGGGTTGGTTCACGCATATCGGCCTCAGCGCGAGCGGCCGCTTCTGTATCGTCTCGGCCGGCGACCATGAGACATCCGAGCAATGGCTGATCGACGTGTCCGATCCTGCGGCCGCGCCGCGCCTCGTCGCAGCGCGCGAAACCGGCGTGCGCTATGAAGTCGCTGATCGCGGCGATGAGCTCTTCATTCTCACCAACGATGGCGGCGCCATCGATTTCAAGATCGCGACGGCGCCCCTCGCCGCTCCCGGCCGCGCCAACTGGCGCGATCTCATTCCGCATCGCGCCGGCGTCTATGTGCTCGACATGGATCTCTTCGCCAATCACATCGTGCGGCTCGAGCGCGCGAACGCGCTGCCGCGCATCGTCATCCGCGATCTGACGAGCGGCGAGGAGCATACCGTCGCGTTCGACGAGCAGGCCTATGCGCTCGATATGTCGTCGGGCTACGAGTTCGATACGACGACGCTGCGTTTCACCTACTCGTCCATGACGACGCCGGCGGAAGTCTATGACTATGACATGGCGGCCCGGACGCGCAGGCTGCGGAAGCGACAGGAAATTCCTTCGGGCCACGATCCTGCGAATTATGTGACGATGCGCATTCTCGCGAGATCGCATGACGGCGCCGAGGTTCCGGTCTCCATCCTTCACCGTCGCGACCTGGCGCTCGATGGGCGCGCGCCGCTGCTGCTCTATGGCTACGGTTCTTACGGCTATGCGATGTCCGCGGCTTTCTCCTCGAACCGCCTGTCGCTGGTCGACCGCGGCTTCGTCTACGCCATCGCCCATATTCGCGGCGGCGCCGACAAGGGCTGGGGCTGGTATCTCGACGGCAAGCGCGAGAAGAAAACCAACAGCTTCGAGGATTTCGCCGCAGCGGGCCGCGCGCTCATCGAAGCGCGCTCTCCGTCGGCGAAGTATATCGTCGGGCTTGGCGGCAGCGGCGGCGGCATGCTGATGGGCGCCGTCGCCAATCGCGCAGGCGAGTTGTTCGCCGGCATCGTCGCGGAAGTGCCGTTCGTCGATGTGCTCAACACGATGCTCGACGACACCTTGCCGCTGACTCCGCCGGAATGGCCCGAATGGGGCAATCCGATCATCGACGAGCAGGCGTTCCGCACGATCCTGTCCTATTCGCCCTACGACAATGTCGCGTCGAAGGAATATCCGGCGATTCTGGCGATGGGCGGATTGACCGATCCGCGCGTCACCTATTGGGAGCCGGCGAAATGGATCGCGCGGGTGCGTGCGACGATGACCGGTGGCGGGCCGGTTCTGCTGCGCACCAATATGGGCGCGGGCCACGGCGGCGCTTCGGGCCGCTTCAACCGCCTCGACGAAATCGCCATCGTCTATGCGTTCGCGCT
>JBEVKO010000119.1:0-3459 GCA_040509705.1 Beijerinckiaceae bacterium | reverse complement strand
CGACGCGCCAAGCTCTAGCGTCCGGCAGCCGCCTGTCAATGGCGGCGGCGCACAGGCGGGCGGACTACTGGTCCCAGCCTGCACCATGGTCTGGCGCGCGATGCGTCCCTCGGCGCCTGCGGGCGTAGCGGATTTCAAGCGGCGCGGCGGCGTCTCAAGCATTGCGCGCCAACCGATTGCCAGCGCGTAGGCGGAAAGGCACGAAGGCGCATCAACATTGGATTTCACCCATGGCTCGTTACGACTTCAGGGCGCAGCGGCTGTTCATCGAGGATGCGCTCGGCGCCGGCGCGAGCATCGCGCTCGATCGCGATCGTTCGCACTATCTGGCGCATGTACTGCGCCTGCGGCAGGGCGATTCGATCCTTCTTTTCAACGGTCGCGACGGCGAGTGGCGGGCCCTGATCGCCGAGGTCGGCAAGAAGTCCGTCTCGCTGGATGTCGTCGAACAGCTTCGACCGCAGACGCCGCCGCGCGATCTTCTCTACGCCTTCGCGCCGCTCAAGCATGCTCGGCTCGACTATATGGTTCAGAAGGCGGTCGAGATGGGCGCGACGCGGCTTGCGCCGGTGATCACGCAGCACACGCAGGCGCAGCGCATCAACGCGCAACGCATGCGGGCGAACGCCATCGAGGCGGCGGAGCAATGCGGCGTCTTGGCGATTCCGCAGATCGAACCCGAGAGAAAGCTTGCAGCGTTTCTTGATTCGATCGAACCGAATCAGTTGCTCGTCTTCTGCGACGAGGATGCGGACGTCGCCAATCCGGTCGATGCATTGCGTGGATGGCCTGCGCGTCAACAGAATCACAGTCGGCTCGCAATTCTCATTGGTCCCGAGGGCGGGTTTTCGAACGGTGAGCGGGCCCTGATTTCAAGCCGTGAGCTGGTCGTGAAAATAAGCCTCGGGCCCCGCATTCTGCGGGCCGACACTGCGGCGGTGGCCGCGTTGAGCGTGGTTCAGGCGGCGCTCGGCGACTGGAACTGAAACGAGAGCAAATCAGGCGTCATGATTTGAACTTTTCGTCTCCCGTTTTCCGTCGAAAATGAGGCGCACAGAGCCCAATTATCGCCCATCTTGGCCGCAATGTCCGGCCGGGGTGGGAACAATGGGGGCGCCAACGCATTTGTTCGCGTCGATTCGGCGACGGAGGGGACATGACGACGACGGCAACAAATTTCGGGATCGAGGAAGAGTTCTTCGTCGCAGACAAAGCCACATTTTCCACGCCGCGCGGTTCTCTGAAGCAATTCCATGCGGCGGCGCGTCATGCGTTTCCGAAGGAAGTGCAGCGGGAAATGCTGCAATCCCAACTCGAGACAGCGACGCCCATCATCACCTCAGCGGAAGAGGCGCGCGTCATTCTCGGCAACCTTCGCAGCGGCCTGCAGGACGTCGCGTCCGCCCATGACCTCGCCCTGTTCGCGGCTGGCACCCATCCCACCGCACACTGGTCGCGGCAACGCGCGACGGCGGCGGCCCGCTACGACAAGCTGATGCGCGATCTGCGCATGCTCGGCGAGCGCAACATGGTGTGCGGCCTGCACGTCCATGTCGAGGTCGAGAATCCGGAGAAGCGCGTCGATCTGATGAATCGCATCCAGCCCTTCCTGCCGCTGCTGCTTGCGCTCTCGACCTCATCGCCCTTCTGGCAGGGCCGCTGGACCGGGCTGTTGGGTTACAGGCTCGCGGCTTACCGCGAATTGCCACGGACGGGATTGCCGGACGTCTTCGACGACGCCGACGATTATCGGCGCTACCTCGATGCGATGATTTCGGCGGGCGCGATTCCCGATGAAAGCTTCGTGTGGTGGGCGGTGCGGCCATCATACAAGAATCCGACGCTCGAACTGCGTGTTGCGGACAGTTGCACGGATGTCGACGACGCCGTCGCCATTGCATCGCTCTATCGCTGCATGGTCCGCTTGCTCGATCGTCGGCCCGATGTGAATGCGCCGATGTCAGGAGCGATGCGCGCCATCGCCTCCGAGAATATCTGGCGCGCGCAGCGCTATGGCACGCACGGGTCTTTTGTCGATTGTGCGAAGGGCCGCGCCGTGACGGCGTCGGAATGGCTGGAGGAAACGCTTGAGCTTCTGGGCGAGGACGCCGAAGCTTTGGGCTGCCGCTGTGAATTCGAACGCGCGCGCGCCATTCTGCAAAGGGGCACGAGCGCCGATCGCCAGCTCGCCGTCTTCAACGAGGCGCGCGGGCGCGGCCTGCCGGTGCACGAGGCGCTGCGCGACGTGGTCGGCTGGCTCGCGCGCTCGACCGCCGACGCGCGAATCACCCAGCTCGCGGCCTGAATCCCGCGCGGCGGCTCTTAGAATCACACATGGGCGTTTGACGGGTCGCATTTCGGGATCGGACGCTCTATGTGAGGCGAACCATCCCGATCGCGCTTTGGCGCGGTTCGTTCCCACGACCTCGCCCACGACCTCGCTCCGCCCATGGCCGATCCAGCGCATACGAGCTTTCTGCCCCCGATCATCACTTTCTTAGCCGCGGCCCTCGTCGCGGTTCCGATCGCCAGGCGCCTCGGCGTCGGCGGCGTGCTGGGCTATCTGGCGGCCGGCGTCATCATCGGGCCCTCGGTCCTTGGCCTGGTCGGCGATCCGGCGAGCCTGCGGCAGGTGGCGGAACTCGGCGTCGTGCTGTTGCTCTTCATTATCGGGCTCGAGCTCAAGCTGTCGCGGCTGTTCGTCATGCGTCGCGACATTTTTGGGCTTGGCCTGCAGCAACTGGCGATCAGCGCCGCGTTGATCGGCTTTGTCGTTTGGCGCATGGGCGTAACGCCCGGCGGAGCCTTCGTCGCCGGCGTCGCGCTGGCGCTCTCGGCGACGGCTGTTGCGCTGCAGATCCTCGAAGAGCGCGGCGAACTTCAGACCCCGTATGGCCAGCGGGCCTTCGCCGTCCTCCTGTTCCAGGACCTGTCGATCGTTCCGCTGCTGGCGGCGGTGCCGCTGCTCGGCGGGCGCGCTCCGGATGCGACGGGCTTCGAGATGGCCCTTTCCATTGGAGCGGGAGTAGCGGCCATCGCGGCGCTGGTGGTCGCCGGGCGCTACCTTCTCAACCCGCTGTTCCAGCTCATCGCGCCGTTCGGCGCCCGCGAGCTCATGACAGCCGCGGCGTTGCTCGTGGTGCTCGGCAGCGCTTTCCTGATGGAGGAGGTCGGCCTGTCGATGGCGCTCGGCGCTTTCCTGGCCGGATTGCTGCTTGCTGAATCAAACTTCAAGCATCAGCTCGAAGCCGACATCGAGCCCTTCCGCGGGCTCTTGCTTGGCTTGTTCTTCATGAGCGTCGGCATGAGCCTCGACCTCAAGGTGCTTGCCGACTACGCGCTGCTGCTCGTCGGAATTACGATTGCGCTCGTGACGGCGAAGATTCTCATCTGCTTCGCGCTGCTGCGCGCCAGCGGCTCGTCATGGAACGACTCGTGGCGCGCCGCGGCTGTCCTTTC